>NZ_HF991056.1:77352-125703 GCF_000432295.1 Bacteroides sp. CAG:189 | reverse complement strand
TAGCGGTTCAGCCGGCTGGACAAACAGTGCCGGTAGTGTTATCGTTAACCCAGGTAAACTCCTTGCCTCTGTTGTCGGTTCACTGACCCAACCTCTCTTTTATCGCGGCAGCAACATCGCCCGTTTAAAGATAGCCAAGGCACAGCAGGAAGAAGCTAAACTCGCTTTCCAACAGACCGTATTAAATGCCGGCAGTGAAGTAAGCAACGCGCTCTCTTTATACCAGACTACCGCCGAAAAGACCTCTGCACGTCAACTTCAAGTAGAATCTGCCGAAAAAGGCGCCGAATATACAAAAGAATTGTTTAATTTAGGCACGTCAACCTATTTGGAAGTTCTCTCGGCCGAACAGTCACTGCTGAGTGCGCGTCTGTCACAAGTATCCGACCATTTCGACAGCATGCAAGCCGTAGTCAGTCTCTACCAAGCATTAGGTGGCGGAAGAGAAAATTAAAAGGTATTAATTGTAAATCGTAAATATCATGATTAGTCCGTTAGCTTATGTAGATCCCGGAGCAAAAATTGGAAAGAATGTCACTATCCAACCGTTTGCCTATATCGAAAAAGATGTCGAAATCGGGGACGACTGTATAATCATGGCTTATGCCAGTGTTCTGAATGGTACCCGTATGGGAAAAGGCAATAAGATACACCACCATGCAGTGTTAGGTTCCGAGCCTCAGGATTTTCATTATACAGGTGAAGACAGTAGCCTGATTATCGGTGACAATAATCATATCCGTGAGAATGTAGTGATCAGTCGTGCCACATTTTCCGGTAATGCAACCCGCATCGGTAATGAAAACTTCCTGATGGACAAAGTACATATCTGCCACGATGTTCAGATTGGCAATCACTGCGTAGCCGGTATCGAGACAACCATTGCCGGTGAATGCAAACTCGATGATTGTGTCATCCTGAGCGGTAATGTAATCTTGCATCAGTATTGTCGCGTGGGTAGCTGGTCATTAGTTCAGAGCGGATGTCGTATTTCCAAGGATGTCCCCCCATATGTGATTATGTCCGGCAATCCCACCACCTATCACGGAGTGAATGCCGTAGTACTTACCCAGCATCACAATACATCAGAACGCATCTTACGTCATATTGCCAATGCCTACCGTTTGATCTATCAAGGTAACTTCAGTATTACAGATGCTGTACAGAAAATCGTAGACCAGGTTCCTATGAGCGAAGAGATCGAGAATATAGTTAACTTCGTGAAAGGATCCGAACGAGGAATTGTAAAATAACTACAGATTAAAATCTACATTTAGTATAAAAAACTCCATTGTTCTTTTTTAGAATAATGGAGTTTTTTTTATTTCCAAAATAAGAGAGACCGGCAACCTTGAAAATAGCCGATACCCCAACGTACCCACAATCTATCCTACACACACGACAATAATCCTTCGCCAAAGAAGTGCATCTTCCCCAATTTCAAAAATGAAAGTTAATAGTCTCCTCTATAAGCTAAGTAGTCTGAAAAATTAAGATAACTTTCCTCTAAATTTGTTCTTTATCATCTTCCATCCCCATAAATTGTAATGATATATACCATTATCCATAAAAATGGAAGAACAAAAGATTTTTATCCATTATTCATAAACTAAAATTAGAAAATATGAGACAAGATGATTTCGTGAACTTCATGCGTGCAACTATTTGTAAGTTTGAACAAAGCAATAGCTATGGAACAGCGCATATATACAAAAATAGCCTGAGCAATCTTATTGCATTTTATCGTACCGACAGGATACCATTTAAGAAAATAACTCCGGAGTTACTGAAAGGATTCGAGTTCTACTTAAGACAGAAGCAGCTCAGTTGGAATACCGTCTCCACTTACTTGCGCACAATCCGGGCAACTTATAATCGGGCTGTCGACAGGCACTTGGCACCCTATATCCCGCGATTATTCAAACAAGTATATACAGGTACACGTGCAGATCGGAAAAAGGCACTGAACGCCAAGGAAATGGCGCAAATATTTCAGAGTTGGAAAAACCGGGATATATCGGAGACACACTCTCGCACGCACGGTCTGTTTATCCTCATGTTCCTACTTCGTGGTTTACCTTTCGCAGACCTGGTAAACTTGCATAAGAAAGACCTAAACGGAAATACAATCTCTTACCGGCGTCGCAAAACCGGCAGGCAGCTAACCATTGACATCCCCCGGGAAGCATGGGCTATTTTAAATGAATACATGGATACCGATCCTCACTCTCCCTACCTATTTCCATTTCTGACGGGTAAAGAGGGCAGTATAGAGTCCTACCGTGAATACCAATGGGCCTTACGTACTTTCAATCAGCAGCTCAATCAACTCAAAGGAATACTGCATTTGAAAACTCATTTAAGCTCTTATACGGCCCGCCATACATGGGCTACCTTGGCCTATTACAATGAAATCCATCCGGGAATCATCTCGGAAGCAATGGGACACTCATCCATAACAGTCACGGAAACCTATCTAAAACCCTTCAATGCAACGAAAATAGATGATGCCAACAGGAAAGTCATTTCATCAATAGCACAGCATCGTTTGATGAATTAATTATGACACATTACTTTGTAGGTAACGGAATAATGATAAAATACACCTCTGAAAGCGTTTAGAGAGACTACTGTTTCAATTGATTTATTGTTTGATGTAGAGTAAATGTCATAGCGATGTGATCCATATTTATCGGAATGAATATGGAGAGAACTCTTTTTTGCTTTTGCAGAAAAACTCCACTTAATTTTTGGGGAGAATATTGTTAAATAATTGATATTTGAATAGTGTTTCCTCGCATTGATAAAAAAATGTGATGTTTATTTTGCTTTTACGAAAAATATATTGATCTTTGTGACAAAAATAAACTCTGTTACCTACAAAGTAACAGAAGAGCACAGCCCAAAATACATTATCAATACAGAAAAACAAAACAAGTGGTTTATGACAAAATGGTTTGGTAATTTTTTATTTTCAGAAAACAGAAATGAGTACATTAGAATTGCGTTTGAGTACAATTCTACCCCATGGCGGGTTTACAATTTGGCACATAGATCAAAGGCCCGTAGCAGAAAAGAGGAAAGAATCCTCATGGAACTGAAGGAAAGAGGCATAATCACAGTTATTCGCCTTTTCTGATCAAAAAGGATTACCAAAAGAGTGGGACCATTTTCTTTATACTCTTCATCTCAAGTATTTGACATGCCCACTCTATTTGGTAATTTACATAAAACATTTATAAAAAGAGACTTGATACGAAGGTCTTTTAAAACCGTTTTGAGAATTATAATTCCGATTCTTAAAACTTATTTAAACTTTGCCCGGCATTATTTTGAGAAGAGAACTTAAAAACAAACCTTTAACACGACCTTAAAAGTTATACTATTCTTATCAACAACAATAGATCTTTATACAGATAAGCAGTAGCTTTCATTTAAAACGAACATTAAACTCTTACTACAACAACATCCGGATGTTCTTATATAAAACATGGGGATGTATTCATGCACAACATCCCCATGTTCTGTATGACAACATGGGGATGTTTTTAGAGTGTAAAAAAAGAAAGGAAGAAATCCTGTGCAAAAGTTTATTCCATTTCCAACGTACCGAAGAAGTCCGGACGGTGAAAATCCGGTTGTTCTATCTCTATCGGATTCCAAGAAAGAAAATGCGGAGTTTGAAGTTCATCGCCGCATTTATAGAAATTAGCTTTGATCTCCTTTCCATCCAACGAAGTTATCTGATGTTTAAAGAACACAGTATAAGGAACAACCAAAGCGACCTCCCAGGTCACCTCCTCTACACGCTCTTCAAAGGGGGTACGTCCGAGACTTGACCAACGCTGTATCTGCGCTGTAACATCCGCAGGAGCATGTTCGCGATTGCTCCGTTGAGGTCCCACTCCCACAAGAACAGTACCGATACAATTGCATTCAATGTTATAGTAGATTCCGTCGCCGGCCGGAATAGAGAAGAACTCCACACAGGAATCCGTCCACACCGATCCATTATCTTCGCCATAACGGGCACGCACACTGGCTTCCGTTACCTTGAAATGCAGTAAAATGGCATCCTCCGTATGAGCAACCCGGAATTCGACTTTCGGGCAATAAGGATATTCGTTCCAATTCACTTTGCTGACAGGCTGGAAACCGATCTTTTCTTCATCCAGCAATTTGGGAAGTGAACTGACTTCCACATTAGCTACACTAATTTTTTTTACTTTCATGGCTTCTTGTATTTCTATAAGTCAAACAAAAGTAATATATTTGTGATTAGTTTCACCTTAAACCCGATAAAAAGTGAAAAAATTAATTCTTTTATTTTTAATTATACTGAACATAGCCACGGTTCTTGCTCAAAAACAAAACATCACTTTCAACCATTTGACCACCGATGACGGTTTATCACAATTCTCTGTGAACAGTCTTTACGTGGACGAGCAAGGGGTACTTTGGATCGGTACGCGTGAAGGATTAAATCGTTACAACGGTAGCGATATTAAAACTTTCAAGCTACAGAAAAACAATCCGAACAGTCTGTTCTGCAATACAGTACTTCGTATTACGGGCGATCAGCAAGGAAAGGTCTTTCTGTTGTGTACGGAAGGTGTTGCCGAATTCGATCTAATCACGCAGAAATTTACAACACTTCTGCAAGGGAACGTCACCAGTATTTACTTCAATAAACGTCTCTTTATCGGAAAAAAAGACGAAGTATACGTATACAACAAAGAGACACGGAATTTCGACCTTTCCTATCATCTGGCGGGCAAAGACATCTCTATTTCCTGCCTTCACCTCGACGATGAAGGTAGTCTGTGGATGGGAACCGATAACAGTGGGGTCTACAAATTAGACAAAGAAAAAGTACTCACTCATCCCATTGAAAAAGGGAATACAACGAGTATCTATCAGGATTCCTCAGGCGAATTATGGATAGGGAGCTGGGAATACGGATTATACCATGTGGACAAAGACGGTGTTATACACAACATGCGCCACGACCCGCAAAATCCCAACAGTGTTGCATCCGATTTTGTAAGAGATTGCTGTGAAGATAATAACGGTAACATATGGATAGGTACCTTCAAAGGGCTGAACCGTTATCAGAAAAGTATCGGGCGCTTCGACAATTATGTAGCAAACAATGATACGGAAAGCCTTACACACTCCTCTATCTGGTGTATTGTAAAAGATGCCCAAGGAACTTTATGGTTGGGTACTTATTTCGGAGGTGTCAATTACTTTAATCCGGAATACGAAATTTATACCCGATACAAGGCAACCGATACAGAACAAGAAGGATTGAGCAGCCCCATCATCGGCCGTATGACAGAAGACAAGAACGGAAACTTGTGGATATGCACAGAAGGAGGCGGCGTGAACGTTTATGACAGAAAAAAAGGAATTTTTCAATGGTTCCGCCATGAAGAAAGAAAAAATAGTATCTCACACAACAACGTCAAAGCGATCTATTATGATGAAAAGGCAGAAAAGATGTGGATAGGCACTCACTTGGGCGGACTCAACAAGCTGGATTTGCGCACCAATACCTTCACCCATTACCGGATGAAAGAAGACGATCCGAATTCATTACCTTCGGACATTATCCGGGACATAACCCCCTATCGCGACCAACTGATTATAGGTACCCAAAACGGAGTATGCCTTTTCGATCCGGCAACAGGTATCTGCCGGCAACTATTTAAGGATACCAAAGAGGGACAAGCCATAAGGATGGTAGCAGATCTTTTTATGGATAAAGACAGCACGTTATGGATTGCCGCGACGGGCGAAGGTGTATACAGCTACCGTTTCGATACCGACCTGTTAACCAACTATCGTCACGACCCGGAAATATCCGGTAGTCTCAGCAACAACAATGTAAACAGCATTATGCAAGACAGCCGAGGCCGTCTGTGGTTTTCCACCTCCGGTAGCGGACTTGATTTGTATCATAAGGAAAACAACAGTTTCGAGAACTTCGACATGCAGAAAAACGGGCTCTCCAGTGATTGTGTTTATGAAGTGTGCGAATCCTCTTTTGAACAAAACAGTTTGCTGCTCATTACCAATCAAGGATTCTCCAAATTTGATGTTCCTAACAAGACATTTCATAATTACAGTATTGAAAACGGATTCCCGCTAACAGCCGTCAATGAAAACGCACTCTATATAACCCGTGACGGTGACGTGTTTTTGGGTGGGGTACAGGGAATGATATCTTTTCACGAGAAAAAACTCTATTTTACACCTAAATCATATAATATTCTTCTATCACGCCTGATTGTTAACGGAAAAGAGGTTACTCCGGATGACGAAACAGGGATTCTACAATATGCCCTCTCATATACGCAAGAAATCACCTTAGAAGCCGACCAGAATATCTTCAGCATAGGCTATACCACCTCCAATTATATTTCGGCCAACCGAGATAAAATACTTTACCGCCTTGAAGGATTCTCTAACGAATGGAGCAGCGTGCAACGCGGACAAAATATCATCACATATACAAACCTAAACCCGGGAAACTATACATTCGTAGTCAAAACACACCGGGATGAAATCAAAGAAACCAGATTAAAAATACGGATACTGCCTCCCTGGTATGAAACCTGGTGGGCTTATCTCATCTATATAATATCGGTAGGAAGTTTATTGCTGTATCTTATTCATGCCTACAACTCCAGAATCCGTCTACGCGAATCTCTCAAATACGAAAAAAAGCATATTGAAGATCTGGAAGCACTCAATCAATCCAAATTGCGCTTCTTTACCAATATTTCCCATGAGTTCCGTACTCCGCTCACACTGATCGTAGGCCAGATAGAAACCCTGTTACAAGTGCAAACTTTCACCCCTAACGTATACAATAAAATACTAAGAATTTACAAAAGTAGTTTACAGTTGCGGGAATTGATAAGCGAACTTTTGGATTTCCGGAAACAGGAACAGGGGCATATGAAAATTAAGGTAAGCAAACATAACCTGGTAACATTCCTTTATGAAAACTACCTGCTTTTTCTGGAATATGCCAGCAGCAAAAAGATAAACTTTAACTTTAAGAAGGAAGCAGAGGATATTGAAGTATGGTATGACCAGAAACAAATACAAAAAGTTATCAATAACCTGCTCTCCAATGCTTTGAAACATACCAAGGCAGAAGACACCATCTCGATCAGTGTGAAAAAGCAAAAAGGAAATGCAATTATTGAAATACAGGATACAGGATCGGGTATCGACGCTACCGAAATAGATAAAATATTCGATCGTTTCTATCAAACCGAACAACTCGATTCATTAGCTGTAGGTGCAGGAACCGGAATTGGCCTGGCATTAACAAAAGGCATCATCGAATTGCACCACGGAACAATTTCCGTGGAAAGTGAACTCGGAAAAGGCAGTAATTTCATCATCACGTTAAAGTTGGGCAACGGACATTTCGAACCGGATCAAATTTCTCTGAAAGAAGAAATCGTGCAACAACAAGAGCCTCTGCACCCCGGTGTCTCCGCTATAATGGCCGAAGCTGCCCTCGATAATGACATCATCCCTTCACAGCCCTCAGATGCAAAAATGCTTATTGTTGAAGACGACGCTTCTATCCGTGAGATGTTAGCCGACATATTCCGGACATTCTACCAAGTTATCACCGCTTCGGATGGTGTAGAAGCCATGGAATTGGTGGAGAAAGAGATGCCGAGCATCGTATTGAGTGATGTAGTAATGCCACGTATGTCTGGTACTGAGTTGTGCAAACAAATAAAAAAAGAGTTCAACACATGTCACATCCCTGTTGTTTTGCTTACAGCACGAACTGCGGTAGAGCACACTGTAGAAGGCCTTCGAATCGGTGCAGACGACTACATTACGAAGCCTTTCAACATCAATATACTGGTGTCACGCTGTAACAATTTAGTTAACTCCCGCATCCAGTTACAGGAAAAATTCACCAGACAACCGCAAGCCTTTGCACAAATCCTGGCTACTAATCCAATGGATAAAGAAATGCTGGACCGTGCCATGGAAATTATAGAGAAATATTTGGATGATTCGGAGTTCAATGTCAACACCTTTGCCCGGGAAATGGGTATGGCCCGTACCAACCTGTTTAGCAAGCTAAAAGCTGTAACCGGACAAACGCCAAACGACTTTATTCTGACCATTCGTCTGAAAAAAGGAGCTATCATGTTACGAAGCAATCCGGAACTGAATATTACGGAAATCTCTGACAGAGTAGGTTTCTCTTCCTCTCGATATTTCAGTAAATGTTTCAAAGATGTATACCATGTTAGCCCGATGAGCTATCGAAAAGGAAAAGAAAACGAAGATGAGGAATAAAGGAAGAGGGGAGATTTGAGAAGGGAGAAGTACTATTGTGCAGCATGATAGCGCAGCCTACTTCTCCCCTCTCAAATCTCCTTTCTCCCTTTATTATGTACTTTTCTTGCCTATAATTCGGACTTCATTAGCCTATATTCTTCCTTATTTGGGGGTATCTTTGCATATATTAAAAGAACAAAGAAATCCTTAGATAAGAAAAGATCATGAAACAAATCTTGTATACTTTATCCTTATTACCCGGTGTTGCTCTAATAAGTAGCTGCGGAAATGCAACCAGCAAAGAAACAAGAAATCACAAACAACAAAAACCTAATATCATCTACATTTTCGCCGACGATCTCGGTATCGGTGATCTTAGTTGTTATGGAGCAACCCAAATCAGTACTCCAAATATCGACCGTTTGGCCGGACAAGGTGTCCAGTTCACCAATGCTTACGCTACATCAGCCACCAGTACCCCTTCACGCTTCGGCCTATTAACCGGAATGTATCCCTGGCGACAGGAAAACACCGGTATCGCCCCGGGAAATTCAGAGCTGATTATCGATACAGCCTGTGTCACCATGGCCGATATGATGAAAGATGCAGGCTATACTACCGGAGTAGTAGGCAAATGGCATCTCGGTTTAGGGCCTAAAGGAGGTACCGACTTCAACAAACAAATTTCTCCCAATGCACAAGATATCGGTTTCGACTACGAATTCGTGATTCCTGCCACGGTAGACCGTGTCCCCTGTGTATTTGTAGAGAACGGACGCGTAGTGGGGCTCGATCCTAACGATCCGATAACGGTAAATTATCAGCATAAAGTAGGGAATTGGCCCACAGGTGAAGAAAATCCGGAACTGGTTACTCTTAAACCCAGCCAAGGACACAATAACACCATTATTAACGGTATCCCACGTATCGGATGGATGACAGGAGGAAAATCCGCCCTCTGGAAAGACGAAGATATTGCCGATATCATCACCAACAAAACCAAACAATTCATTTCTAAGCATAAAAACGAACCTTTCTTCTTATACATGGGTACCCAGGATGTACATGTCCCCCGAGTACCCCACCCTCGTTTTGCAGGAAAAAGTGGCTTAGGTACTCGTGGCGATGTCATCTTACAGTTAGACTGGACTATTGGAGAAATCATGAATACACTGGACAGTCTGAACCTGGCAGACAATACAATGTTGATTTTTACAAGTGACAACGGTCCGGTTATTGACGACGGATATCAAGACCAAGCCCTCGAAATGCTGAACGGACATACCCCGATGGGTATCTACAGAGGAGGCAAATATAGTGCCTATGAAGCCGGCACGCGTATTCCATTTATTATCCGTTGGCCTGCGGGTATCAAACCAAGCAAACAACAGGCCCTTTTTTCACAAATTGACGTTTATGCCTCTCTTGCCGCCTTACTGAAACAACCTTTACGGAAAGGGGCAGCGCCCGACAGCCAAGAACACCTAAGGGTATTGCTTGGCAAAGAAGCCGGTAATCGCGATTATGTGGTACAACAAAACCTGAACAACACCCTTGCCATCGTAAAAGGACAATGGAAATATATTGAACCCAGTGACGGACCAGCCATTGAATATTGGACAAAAATAGAACTGGGTAACGACAAACAGCCACAACTATACAATTTATCATCTGATCCTGCAGAAAAACAGAACGTAGCCGATGAGTACCCGGAAATTGTGAAGCAATTATCCACCTTATTGGAAGAAGTAAAAAAATAGAATTCCTCTATTACATTCACTCTTAATTCTAAAAAAAATGAATCTGCTATTAAAGAAAAAACTGTTTATACTCTTGGTTGTCCTGAGTTGTACTTCCAATCAATTCATCCTTGCACAACCAACCCATACTACAACAGAAACGCGACTAAACTGGTGGCGTGAAGCCCGATTCGGTTTATTCATTCATTGGGGATTATATTCTGTAGCTGCCGGCCAATGGAACGGCAAAGACATAGATGGTATCGGTGAATGGATACAGAACTTTGCCAAAATACCTAACAGTGAATACAATAAGCTAACCAAAGATTTCACACTTCTGAACTATCATCCGGAAGAATGGGTCGCATTAGCCAAACAAGCTGGTACCAAATATATCGTTTTCACAGCAAAGCATCACGATGGATTCGCTCTTTATCCAAGTGATGCCAGTGAGTTCAATATAAGAATGACACCATATCAAGAAGACCCGTTAAAACAATTGATTACAGCTTGTCGAAAGGCCGGAATTAAAGTCGGAATTTACTATTCACATCGTCAGGACTGGCACGAAGAGGATGCAGCCGTTATGTCTAATGAATACGATGGACACTATGGAAAACCGAAATCAGAAGTCAAACCCAACCTCGACAGGTACATTCGACATAAAGCGCTCCCACAGATACGTGAACTGCTGACACGATATGGCAATATTGACTTAATATGGTACGATACCCCTTTCGATCTGACCCTTGAACAAAGCCAGATATTTGTCAATGTGATACGGGAGTTACAGCCAAACTGTATTATCAATGGGCGTGTAGGATACAACCTGGGAGATTATGGACCATTGGGAGACAATGAAATGCCTTGTAGCAAAGCAACAACCGATCTGGAAATGGTGGCAACCTTAAATCATACTTGGGGATATAAAAAGAACGACAACCATTGGAAAGGGAAAAAAGAGATTCTCTGTTCCTTGATCGAATCTGCAAGCCGCAATATTAATTATATGGTTAATATCGGTCCGATGGCAGACGGTACAATACCTACGCCAAGTGTGGATATTCTAAAATTTGTAGGTAACTGGATGGCAGTAAACTCCGAATCCATTTATGGTACAGAAGGTAATCCATTCAATGATAATTTCCCTTGGGGCTATGTCACCCGTAAAGAAAATAATCTATACCTGCACCTGACACAATGTCCGCAAAACAATTGTATATTGCTAAAAGGCTTACATTCAGACATCCGGCAAGCGATGATACTGGCAACTCAACAACCATTAACCGTTGCTAACCGGCAATCCGTCAAAACAATCACAATCCCTGATGGACTGGACTATGAAAAAATTCCGGTTATCAAACTTGTCTGCGAAACTCCAATAAAAACAGATACCAGAAACTTAATGAATGAAGGAATTATCTCCATTCCGGCAGCATCAGGAACAGTTAAGGCCGGCCAAAAGGGAAAAATAACTTTCGCAGAAGGAGGAACGACCGAAAATTTCAACCCGCAAACCGGCAGCCTATTGTTAGAATGTGAAATAGACATTCCCGGAGAGTATGAAGTAAAGCTATATACCAGTCGCCACTGGAGAAAATCATTTGCAGAAGGAACATTTGTTACCTTAAAAACAGGAGACAATATTCTCAGTAACCGCCTGCTTAAAAAAGACGGCGAACTGGCCAATGTACGCCAGAACTCTTATCCGGAAACTTGGAGTACCATCGGTACTGTTACATTCCCCAAAGAAGGTACGCAGAAAATAGAACTTTCTATCGACAAAATCGGAACATTCACCCGGCTCGGTCATTTTGGAGAAGACCTTCAAGGTGAAAGTGAAAATAATATACGAATCATGAAAATAGAATTAATCTACAAAACACAATAATTATTTTATCACTAAAGCCCTATTCATATGACAAAATATCAATCATTCAAAAATGGCCTTTGCGCCACCATTATGGCCATCAGCCCGATTTTACTATCAGCCCAATTAGTGAAACATGACAGACTGTTGTCCTTCGAATCAACAGAAGTACCTTCATTCGTCGCCGGTATTCATTCTGATTTATCTATCTCCGGTCAACATTATAAAGACGGTACACAATCGCTCCAATGGAAATTCCAGCCGGGAGGAAGCATTATTATCCATAAGGATTTGAAATTTGAAAAGAAAGATCCGACAGGAACGGACAAATATCTGTCAGTCTTTGTGGTATGGATATATAACGAAAAACCGATAGACAAAACGCTTCAATTCGAATTTCAAAAAGACGGAAAGACCTGTAGCTCATTTCCTTTCGGATTGAACTTTCATGGATGGCGTGCTGCCTGGGTTTCTTACGAAAGAGACATGAAAGGCACTCCGGAAGAAGGTATGAACGAAATACGGATCACAGCTCCCGATGTGGCAGGGGAGATTTATATCGACCATCTGCTCACCGCTGCCAAAATGGATCATCGCTACCAGACAGCCGACTTGCAAGTTCCATTCGTGAACAAAGAGACCGGTAATCACTGGTTGTTCGCTCTGAAATATTCCAGACTAACTCCGGATATTCCATTGGAAGCAACCGTCAGCAACACTCAGAAACAAGAAATTGAAATCATAGAAAAACGCTTAAGAGAAATAATCTGTCCTCCGGGCGAAGTTACCTCACAAACAATAGCCAACTTACGCAAAGCTTACGAACATTATGGCATCGTATACAAAGACGGAAAAGTTGCCGGACTCCCTCTCTTTTATGGGCGGGCAGCCGAAGCCTACGAACGTATCCTCCCGAATTGGAAAGGCAACTTAATGGCTGCCAACAATATGGATGTAAGCAGTTTTTTCAATCTGATGAACAGAATAGCCGTAGCCTATAACAATACAACAAATCCTCAAGATAAAGCAGTGCTTAAACAAATGTTCATAGCCATGTACGACCATATCACAGATCAGGGAGTAGCTTATGGCAGTTGTTTGGGCAATATCACTCACTACGGTTATAGTTTCCGTACTTTCTTCACCGCCTATTTCCTGATGAAAGAAGTATTCAAAGAGATAGGTAAACAGGAAGAAGCGGAAAAAGCAATGCTCTGGTACTCGACAGTGAACGACGTATACAATAAACCCCAAACAGCAGGGATTGATATCGACTTCTTCAATACCCTCAGTACCGGACGTATCGCCAGCATCCTGTTTATGGAAGACACACCGGAAAAAGTACAATATCTAAAATCTTTTTCACGTTGGATCGATAACGGCTGTTTACCGGCAGAAGGTTTGAATGATGCCTTTAAAGCAGACGGCTCTGCCTATCATCATTGCAACAATTATCCGGCATATGCCACAGGTGGACTAACAGGAGCTACAAATATGATTTATCTATTGAGTCACACAGGATTCGCCGTTTCTGAATTGGCCCACCAAACGGTCAAAGAAGTACTTCTCACCATGCGTTTCTATTGCAACAAACGGAGTTTTCCTCTCTCCATGTCCGGCCGGCATCCAAATGGAAAAGGAGAATTAATTCCCAGCCATTATGCCATTATGGCTCTCGCCGGTTCTCCTGACCGACACCAAGAAATAGATACCGCCATGGCCGGTGCTTATTTGCGCCTGACAGAGAAGCCCTATAAACGCAGTAAACAGGAAGAACTATTTACGGACTTGCTGTCCGCTAAAGGATTCACCCCGGAACAAACTCCCGAAGGAAATAAGGCGATGGGATATGCCTGTGTATCGGTACAACGCCGCAACAACTGGTCTGCAGTAGCCCGCGGACATTCCCGCTATTTATGGGCTGCCGAACATTACCGGGGTGCAAACCTTTTCGGACGCTACCTGGCTCATGGCAGCTTGCAAATCATGACAGCTCCCCAAGGAGAAGAGGTATCCTCTACCAGTGGAGGATGGCAGGAAGAAGGATTCGACTGGGGACGCATACCGGGCACAACAGCCATCCATCTCCCGGTAGACCAATTGGAAGCCAACATCCTCAATGTAGATATTTTCTCAGGATATGAAGAAATGCTGTACTCAGACGAAGCATTCGCAGGAGGGATTTCACAAGAACACCGCAACGGAGCATTCGGGATGAAACTTCACGAACATGATAAATACAACGGTTCCCATCGTGCCCGTAAATCATTCCATTTCTTCGACGGAACAATCGTATGTCTTGGTTCGGATATCGAAAATACAAACAGTGAATACCCTACGGAAACAACCATCTTCCAGCTTGCCGTAAAAAGCGATGCCGACCGCAATTTCTGGAAGAACTATAAAGAAAATGAAAAATACTGGATAGACCCTGTCGGAACAGGCTACTACACTCCTGTAACAACCCAATTCGAAAAAAATTTCCCGCAATACTCCCGTATGCAAAACACCGGCGAAAAGACTCAAGGAGATTGGGTTTCGCTAACCATTGACCATGGGAAAGCTCCCCAAAACGCTTCTTATGAATACGCCATCCTTCCCTGCACCAACCAGGCTGAGATGAGTGCATTTGCCAAAAAGCCGTCGTACAAAGTACTGCAAAAAGACCGTAATGCACACATCGTACGCGATTTGAAAAGTAATACGACCTCTTATGTTTTATTCGAAACTCCGGACGCACTGCCAAAAGGACTCATACAGAAAGCAGATACTTCCTGTCTCATCTTATTACGTGAGAATAAAAAAGAAGCAGTGCTCACCGTATGCCAACCGGACCTCGCACTGTATCGGGGCCCTTCAGACGATATATACGATGAAAAGGGAAAACGTATCGAGCGCAGCATTTATTCCCGTCCCTGGATAGGAAACCCGAGCCAACCCATACCAGTACATATCGAACTGAAAGGAAAGTGGGAAATGGACAAAACTCCTTACTGCAAAATCCTCTCTTCGGATAACAAAAAAACCGTATTGGAATTCACTTGTACGGATGCAGCAAGTTTGGAAATAAAGCTTCACAAAAAATAAAATCAAACAAAGTAAAACATGAAAAGCCAAATCTTATTTATCGCATATCTTTTGATAGGAACTGCCCTATATGCCCAAACCTTGCAAGAGGTACAACAAAAAAAAGCAGAATCACAAAACCCGTTGTTTCATAAACTCGGGAAAGCCTACAAAACACCAGCCTTCGAATGTGAAGGCTGGTGGGTATGGGGAAGTTCTGTCATCAAAGGAGAAGATGGCAAATACCATATGTTCGTATCCCGCTTTCCTAAGTCTCTTCCTTTCCATCCGGGATGGATGGTAGCTTCGGAAATCGTACATGCAACCAGCGATGTTCCACAAGGACCTTACCAGCTCTCGGACATTGCATTAAAAGAAAGAGGTGCCCAATATTGGGACGGACGTTCTGCTCACAATCCCCGAATTTTAAAAAGCGGAGATACTTATTATTTGATCTATATGGGATCTACCCACCCTTTTGACACTCCTACAGCCGAACAACTTACATTGGAAAGCCCGTGGTGCATCGTGGCCCGTAGCAATAAAAGAGTAGGTATCGCCAAATCAAAATCACTCTACGGCCCATGGACACGTCTGGATGAACCCATATTGAAGACCAAGCCCAACACCTTTTATAGTTTTCTGACATCAAACCCCTCTCCTATTGTAGAAGAAGACGGATCGGTAACAATGATATTTAAAGGAAGAGAATATATCGGTAATGACAAATACTCTGATATGGCATTAGGAATCGCTAAAGCAAAACACATAGAAGGCCCTTATGAAGTGCAGAACAACAATCAGCCCATCTTTCAAGTAAACGGCCAGGGAGAAGCCGAAGATCCGTTCCTATGGAAAGATAAAGAAGGATATCATATCATCTTCAAAGACCATGTAGGAAAATATACGGTTGAATCCAAAGCCGGAGCAATGGCACACTCCAAAGATGCTATTCGCTGGACAGTAGATAAGGATGCACAAGCTTACTCCAAAACCGTGGAATGGGAAGATGGCACAGTTACAACTCAAGGACAATTAGAACGCCCGTTCATCTTGTTTGAAAATGACAAACCTGCCTATATATTTTTCGCAACAATGGATGGTCCCGGAGGATTTGATAATGCAACACGGTCATGGAACATGGTAATTCCGATTGCAAAATAGCAAGACAAAAAAACGAATTCACCTCGTACCCAGAAAGAGAGTCATAAGATCTTTTTGGGTTACCTTTATTTCTCTACAAAAAGGCAGTAAGAAACGAGCTATATCAACATAAAATCAGAAGATATACACTTCTTTCGAAAAATGAGATCGAAGATACAATGTTAAGTTTTCATTCAATTAAAGCCAAATAAAAACACCAAAGGGTTGTCCGTATAAGAAATATTCTTTAGTTTTGTCCGATATTTCAAATTTCGGTTATACTTGTTTGGTTCTGTTGAACCAATTCAAGCGGAAGTATAGAATCTTAT
The DNA here is from genome assembly GCF_000432295.1 of Bacteroides sp. CAG:189. Taxonomy (NCBI): domain Bacteria; kingdom Pseudomonadati; phylum Bacteroidota; class Bacteroidia; order Bacteroidales; family Bacteroidaceae; genus Bacteroides; species Bacteroides sp. CAG:189. Next base: position 109,228 of record NZ_HF991056.1, on the reverse strand, counting down.
GGATCAATTCGGCTGTATGAAATCTTCTCTATATTACTTGATTTTTGCCTTTTGGTATATCATCTCTTTATTGCCATTGAGATTGCTTTATATATTCTCTGATTTGCTTTATTTTCCCCTTTATTATTGCATCCGTTACCGGCGGAAAGTCGTTCGGCAAAACTTAATCTCTTCATTCCCGGAGAAAAGCTTAAATGAGATTTTATGCATTGAAAAAAGATTTTATTCTTATTTCTGTGATTATCTGATGGAAACGGTGAAATTATTCTCCATGAGTAAAAAACAGATGCAAAAACGAATGCATTTCGAAGGAATCGAGCAGATTACAGAAGCTTTCCAAGCAGGTCGTTCTTGTTCGGTATACTTAGGGCATTATTGTAATTGGGAATGGATCAGTTCGCTTCCTATGCATTTGGGCAATGCAGGGATTAGCGCACAAATTTATCATCCATTGGAGAATAAGGCTTTTGACCAGCTTTTCCTATACATGCGCGGACGTTTCGGGGCTACATCCATACAAATGGACGACACTTTCCGAACCATTTTAGGCTGGAAAAAAAGGGGGCAAAAAAGTATCGTAGGTTACATATCAGACCAAGTTCCCGGATACAATAACATCCATTATTGGACAGATTTCCTTAATCATGACACACCGGTGTTTACCGGTGCTGAGCGAATCTCCAGAATAGCAGATTGTGTAATCTTTTATCTGGACGTATACCGTCCTCAAAGAGGATATTACAAGGCTCGCTTTCTAAAAATAGCCGACTCAACGAAAAACCTGCCCCAATTTCAGGTAACTGAACAATATTTCCGTTTATTGGAAAAAACAATTCAACGCGAACCGCCATATTGGCTTTGGTCGCATAAACGCTGGAAACGTACACGTGAAATATATAATCAGCTCTATCCGAAAGAAATACAGGAAAAAAAACTTAGCCGGCTTTAATTCCGTGACAAGAAGCCGTCTATACGGAAATACGGCTTAAATAGAAAAACAGCAATGTTCTGAATTTCCGCAATGGATTTTCCGTCAGTTTATTGATATAAGTTACAAATGGGTTCTCCACAGGGCTGCTCATGTCTGCCCCACGGATACCTTCTGCTGAAATTCGGGATGCCAATACTGCCTGCCCACCCGAAAGTCTTTTTTCCATCCTTTCCGGTATCAGATAATATCGTCGCAAATCTTTCGACATGCAAATACAACCGGTCAACACTGCCTGGTCGTGCCTATGTTCTTTAACAGAAGGATTTTCCTTAAAGCGCTCGTCTTGATGAATATCAATAAACAGGTGAGGATGGGTTGTTGCCAATTGATACCATCGCTTTATCACTTCATTACTTTTTGTCTTTTTTATCATGAAAAAAGTAGCTTGTATCTGATAGGCATTTCTCCACAGACTATTATTCGGATTGAAAAAAGTAAATACTTCCTTTTTACACCATTTCTTGTTCTTGCCCTTCGTTATAAAGAAAATGGCCTCTTTTCTTTTAAGTATTCGAAAATAGTCTTTCCAATCCGTATGCCTCAACAAAGTACATCCGGCATCAGCATACACAATGATATCCCCCTCATCAACCTTGCTCAAAGCATCAAAAAGAACATACGGTTTCCATAACCAATACCCGCCTCCCCTTTCGTATTGTCTTACATATTCTTGAAACAAATCCGGAAGTAATTTATCGTTGTAAAGATGAATTTCATCAAAAATCTCCAATGCCTCCGCTTCTTTTTTTATCCGTTGCAAGGAATCTTTATACTTCTGATCACCATATGTAATGAAAACCTTCTTCATTGTAAAATGTTTCAAAAAATTAAATCAGCATCATTGTTTTTATACATTTTATTATTATATAAAAACACTACAAACATTCAAATCCAATATCTTTTTACAAAGATAGTTAAAACAATAACATATTATAAAATATAGATGAAAAACAAATAAATTTCATCTTATATTCATCTATCATTGTATCCAATTGTAAAATTTGACACCTAACAACTAACCATTTCATTCTCATCGGGGATATTTAGAAAGAGAAATATGATAAAAACACGTATCCAATATCAAATTAAAAACATATCTGTAATAACAATAACAAGGTTATATAAAAACAAAAACCGACCCTCGGGCCGGTTTCAATCATAGGTTAGAAGAATTACGAAATCGAAAGGTTATCGAATCATAACCTTTTCCGTTTTATCATTGATTTTCACGATATAGCATCCCTGTTGTTCAAGAGTGAAACGTGCCGTACCATCTACATCAACCGTTTTAACGGCTTGTCCGGCAACATCATACACAACTGCCGTTCCTACAGCATTCACAACGAAAACATCGTTTCCTGCCGTATAAACTTTGGTCTGTACAGATTGCTCTACATTTCCTATACCCACGGCGTCTTTATCAATCAGTTCAATGTACACCGGTTCACCTTCGGCAAGGGTCAAGGTTATCATTGTCGTATTATCACTCTGAGGAGTAACTACAATTCCATCGACATCCTGACTCAATACCCATTCTCCATCGACAACGATATTTGTCTCTGTAGGAGTAGCTACCCAACCATAAGTTTCATCATCCTTCGGACGTAAATTAGGATTCGCCACTGCTAATGAAAGCGTTTTCTTTTCAGTATCCAGTTTTTCCATCAACAGCATCTCTGAACCGGTAGATTTCACACAACCGAAATTCAAATCACTCATAGCAGTAAAGATAGAATAAGCTGTAACATTAGCAGGCTTGTAAGTCAGAGCATGCAATTTCTCATTTTGAGCTTTTATCTCAAAAATTTCCCCGCCATTATTAGCCATCTTAGCAGCCAATTGAGTCATATCCGTAGTATTCGTTGCCGGAACAGCCACAAATACATATTTTTTATCGGAAGTCTTTACACCATGATCAATATAAGCTTTAGCAGCAGTTACAGTAACAGGACTATCCACATTGTCACCTGTCTCGTTCGGAGACTCTTGTTCACCATGCTTAATAACGATCGGATCGTTTCCTTTCGGCACGAAATAACCGGTACCTTGAGGTGTTACCATCCATAAATCAGCAGACGAATCATTTGTTTTAGCTTCCGCACCGGCCGGCATTGTCTCACCATTTATTATCAGATCACCACTAACATCAGAATCAATACCCTGGAATAAGTTAGTTGCAGTAATCATATCATCACTATACGAACCGGATGCAGAGATATTGCTACCTAAGCTGATCAACATTCCATCAAATGCATATACAGACTTTTTAAAGGTCAGATTAGTCGGAGTGAAACGCTGGCTTCCCCAAGAATCATCCTGATCAAATTCTGCTCCGAACATACCACAATCTTTCCAAGCCAATGCACCGGCAAAGTTCGTCGTTTTGGAATATTGGTCGAAACGATCGGTTACATTCTTATTCGGCATCATTTCTTTCCACGAAGTATAATGTACGGTAGTTGAACCGGCTTCTACATTCCAATCCCATCCACCAGTTTCTTTAGTTGTACTGTTATCATTGTCTTTTTTCGGGAAACCGGAATTCTCCATAGCCCCGTCATACATTATCTCAAGAGTTCCATGAGCCTGATAACGACCAAAACGATTCGTTTTACTATAAATCTCACCTCCCCAGAATTTTGTAGTCGGACAACGCATGGTAGCCACCCAATTATCCTGACGGTAAATACCGGCCGGACTATAATTAAATTGATAGAAACCATCCATATCTGCCTTGTTGACTCCAGAATAGAAATCTTCCATAAAGAAATAATTGTATTGAGAAGCTAACTCTGAATCAATACCAGTACCCATAATATCGCCACCAACTTCTACCAGTGTCTTGAACAAGTCTTTTGTAAAAGTCATTTCTGTACCACCTACCAATGGATGGCGTCCAGCCAAACTATTGGCAGAAAGTTGTATCTTGCCATCTTCAGATTTTGTAGACATGATATACATTGATACTACCGCTTTTTTAATACGTTCATATGCATCCTGGTTGATTCTGAAGCAAGTACCTTTAAGTTTTCCTATATATTCTACCCAACTTCTATATGCATACATATAATTATTATAATGGGTGTTGTGATGGAATCCCGTTCCATCCGGCTTCAAAATATCATTCGACCCCGGAGAGTATTCACTAGCATTTTCTAACAATCTCGTTAATGCTTTCATATTTTCAATTGCTACATCTTGATCCGGATAATTGGCAGCACATCCATACAAATGTGGCAAGAAATTATAAATATAATCTGAACTCTGGTTAGGGAGCGTGTATTCTAATGGTGCATAAGCCAAATTAAATTCCACAATCCACTTCACTGCTTTGATAATTTCAACTTTCTGTGCTTCCGTATAAGCATTCATCGCATTAAGGAAACCTGCAGGAATTGCTTTTACATTTGTATAATCACTATAAGTAAGTCCACTGAAATTATATAAGAGTCCTTGATCTATTATATGATCAACCAGATTATTAAATGCAGTTTTTACCTGTTGGTTACTAATAGATGCAGCTAAAATTTCAACATCAGAAGATAACTCATTTAAATAATCCAAAGTCAACTCTTTAGGAGTAGGCATCACATCACCAGACACAGTACCATCACTATTTCTCACAATATTCATTGCAGAAACTTTACTAAGCAACTCCCTGATCTTACCGGTATTACCAGTTGGGGTTCTACCAAAGCCCAATTTCAATGTATTGAAATCACTTATTTCCATATCAGTTGCCTTTTCCGGGATTATATCTGCGCCAAAAGCATACACCTTCAACAAACGTGAATTATCTTCACTGAGATAGGCTGCATCCAATACCATCATGTCCGGATATTGACGTTTACTATCCACTACAGCATTAAAATCTACATTGTCAAAAAATATCTTTTGCCCATCGCCCTCTTTTGCAGCATAAGTAAATCTTACTTTTTTCACTTTTCCATTAGCTTTATTCTCATATTCATTATATGGGCGACTAAATTCACGCCATCCCTTAAAGTTTACGAGAATCGTAGCTCTCTTCACAACTTCATCGTCAGCATCCAGAAACTCTGTATAAATAGTATCATTATTAGCATTCATACTATAGATATTAAAGAATGCTGCATTTTGATCACTAACGGTCAAATTATCACTAAACCCAATCTCCACTGTTGCTTTATCAGCAGCGTCCCAACATAAAGACTGCACTCCTTTCTTAAAATGCTCTTTAGTTAGACTAAGTTCACTTCCTACAGCTTTCCATTCCGTAGGAACTACCGTTTCCTCAAAGTCATATTGAATAATCAACTTCTGATCTTCATCATCAATATCAGCAATTTTCGCAAAACTTACATTATCAATATAAACTGTGGCATTTTCCTTATTACCTAAAAAACAAATATTCAAATTAGTCAAATCAATATCTGTTGCATTCTTCACAATCCCTTGATCAAATGTCCACTGGTACATACTATTAGCAGTCTTTGACAAGTTAAAGTCCACATAGTATTCTTTCCATGTATCTGTTAAAGTAAAACTTTGCCAGCATCCGTACCAACTTTGAGTTGGATCACTCGGTTTCCCAGTTTCCTTGATAAAGAACTTATTTACATTACTATTATTTTCATCCGTAGCACGTGTATAAACTCTTAATTGGCCACCGTCATCCGAACGTCCCAAAAATGAAAAGCGGTAAATCCCAAGGGGAACAGTACCATCAATACGCTGAGATAAAACTGTCGTATACCAAGAAGAAGTTTTTCCAGTAATAGCAGCCACCTTACCTTGTGTTGTATCGTCACTCACACCAATAGTTACAACATTTGTTTCATATTGATCTTTATAAGCAACCCATTGTCCACAAACAGTAGGTTCTTCCAACTGTAAAGTTAAATCTGGATTAGATTCAAAATCTGCATCCTTTACCAAGTTTTCACCTGGTTGGTCAGGGTCTTCCGGATCAGACATATCTTTGACAAGAGTAAGCGAAACACCATCAATTAATATTGTCTTATCTGCGATATCACCTTGAAAACAAATACTAAAATCAGTCAAGTCAATATCATCGGCATCAATAGCGTCACTCAAAGGTGCACTGTACATACTATTAATCGTTTTTGTAAAGTCAAATTCAACAGAATATTCAACCCATTCCGCAGTCAAAGCTGTACTATAAAAAGAACCATACCATTTTGATGAAGGATCAGAAGGTTTTCCAGTTTCCTTAATAAAGAATTTTTGTACATCTTTACCACCGGCATCCGTGGTACGAATATAAACCTTGGCCTTACCTCCATCTGTTGATTTACCCCAGAAAGAAAGTTTATAAATTCCCTTTTTAGCAGTAGTTTCAATTCTTTGTGCAAAAAATGAGGTATACCAAGAATAAGGTTTGCCTGTATAAGAACCGACTTTACCCCTAACTGCATCATCAGCAACAATATAACTGATATTATTTTTCTCATTTTTAGCATCTGTATACGTTACCCATTCGCCGAAAACAACTGGGGTCGCATCAAATGTCTTAGTAAAATCTGCATTTTCAAAATCAGAATCTTTAATCAACTCAGTTGGAGTCTCCGGATCCGGTTCTGATAAATCCTCCACTAATTCCAATTGTACATCATCAATCAAAATCGTTTTATCAGCAACATCACCTTGAAAACAAATACTAAAATTAGTCAGATCAGTCTCATCCGCATCAACAGCATCACTCAACGGCACGCTGTACATACTACCTATCGTCTTGGTAAAATCAAATTCTACAGAATATTCTGCCCATGTAGAAGTAAGTGAAGTATTGTAGTAAGAACCATACCATTTAGATGAAGGATCAGCCGGTTTACCGGTTTCTTTAATAAAGAATTTCTGCACATCTTTCCCATTTGCGTCAGTCAAACGAATAAAAACTTTAGCTTTACCTCCATCTGTCGATTTTCCCCAAAAAGAGAGTTTATAGATTCCTTTTTTAGCAACGGTTTCAATCCTCTGCGCAAAAAATGAAGTATACCAAGAATAAGGTTTGCCTGTAAAAGATCCAACTTTACCTCTCTCCTGATCATCTACTATATCATAAGAAGTAACATTCGTTTCTTTGGCATCTTTATAAGTTAACCATTCACCATATAAATAAGGTTCCGCATCGAATACTTTCGTAAAATCAGCATTATCAAAGCCAGAATCCTTTATCAGATTTACAGTTGTAGTTGAAGTTTGTGAGGTCTGTACCATCTCTTCATACCACATTACCGCATTAGGAGCAAACCATGCCGAGGCTAATCCGGCACAGCCCAAAAAGGACAGTGTTAAGAAAATGTTTTTCATAAATTTTATTGATTTTGTGAAGAAGTTACCCTTCATTAAAGGATAACTTCTTCGAATTATTTTCTAAAAAACGTAAGAATCGTTAACGAGGATTTTGGGTAAATCCACAAGATTGTACTTCCTCAGAAGGAAGAGGCATCAAATAAACATTTCTATTATCTTTAGTCACACCATAGCTATCAATCCCTTCCTTTATTCTTGGAGTGAACTGATTGGCATCCCAAACCTTTTCCGTTCTGACGAGTTGGAACCAACGTTTAAATTCACAAAAGAATTCCCAACCTCTTTCGTCAAATACCGCTTTATCAAACTCTTCTTCATCCAAATTCGGAGTTAAGGGATTATCAATACCACCCATAGCACGTTTACGAACTTTATTGATCTGCTCATAAGCAAATGTATTGGGTCCATGATCCGCCTTGTTCTGAGCCTCGGCGTACATTAACAAAACATCAGCATAACGATAAATAGGTGTTATACCCAACGACTGAGCAGAATTAACGCCTCCATAATCACGATATTTATTAATAGCAGGAGATCTCATTGTCGTATTTTTAAAGCTAACTTTCCTTCTATTAATAATAAATTCATCTATAAAGTTAAACTCTTTACGCTCGTCCTCCGGATATCTTTCATAGAAACAGGAATCAGCTACATAATCAGACCAAGCCGACGTAGATTCTTCTGTAATATAATAAGATTTACCATAATTACTGTACATGTCCGTAGAATGATTCAATGCAAAGATATGTTCTTTATCATCACTTTTAGTAGCTTCTTTCCATAAATCCTCATAGTGATCAACAAGATCATAACCACCATCTTCTATTATTTCAAAAGCTTTATCTCTTGCATCTGCATAATACTGAGTTTGTTTCAACGGCCAACCCGCCATTGTCAAATAAACTTCTGCCAGACAAGCTTTAGCCGCCCATTTAGATACCGTAGAATTAGGAGCATCAGAAACACGACCTCGGTTAGGCAACAACGTTTCTGCTAATTGTAAATCAGGAACAATCAATTTCTTATAAATATCTTCTACACTATTTCGAGTAATTGTTGAATTACCCAAAAAATCTGTAGCACATTGTGAATCGGTAAACGCTGGTACGTCACCAAACCAACGAACTAAATTAAAATGAGCAAATGCTCTCATGAAGTAAGCCTCACCCAAATATTGTTTCTTTTCTTCCTCTGTCATTGAAGATGTTGCCGTCAGACCCTCAATCAACTGATTACTTCCTTGTATCAACTTATACATATTGTCCCACATTGTCATGAAGTCATTTTCCATACTCGCCATATCGACATGCAGTTGATCCCAATGAACACCACGTTTAGTATAAGAACCACAAGAAACATCATCAGCTCCCAACCCCATTAATATCGTACGACAATTGTATGCATAGTTACCTCCCCAAAGAGAAGTATATAAACCATTTGCCAAACTTGTCACATTTTCTTCTGTATATTCAATATTCTCAGGTGTAGGAAAACTTAAAGGCTCCTGAAGCAAATCAACACATCCGGTAAGCAATATACCACTAATCCCAAATGTTATAATTAGTTTTTTCATACTTTGTAATTTTAATTTTAGAATGCGAAATTAAGCCCTATCAAATAGTTGCGTCCATTAGGATAATATCCCCAATCGATACCAGAAGTCAGTGGACTTTTCAATGTTACCTCCGGATCAATTCCAGAATATCCCGTAAACAAGAATGGATTCTGGATAGATGCATAAATTCTAAGTTTACTAATGCCTGCCTTACTTAGGTTTGCATTCGACAAAGAATATCCCAATGTTATACTTTTCACCTTTACAAAATCACCTTTTTCCACAAACTGAGAGGAAGGAGTCAAAGCATTAATTCCCTTCACAAACCCTACAATATCCGTATTTTCATTCTCAGGAGTCCAACGATTAGCCCATTCCGGATTAGGACCTAAATTAATAAGTCCATTAGTAGCAAAACGAGCTTCCCGTGTATAATTATAAATATCAAACCCGTGTACTCCCATAATAAATATACCCAGATCAAAATTTTTATAAGTCAATGTATTATTCCATCCCCATTGGAAAGACGGCTGGCCATTACCAATAGCTGTTTGATCATCTTCTGTAATACCTTCAACCCCATCAATATCTTTAAACTTATACGATCCGGCTTCTGTTCCGGCAGGAGCATCCGCCAATTCCCAAGATTTCCATACACCATCACTTACATATCCCCACATTGTAGCCAGTTTTTTCCCTTTTACATTACGGAAATATTTATTTTCATAATTTCCACTAATAACCATATAAGATTTATCACTATAAAGTTCCTCAATAGTGCCTTCATTATGAGACAAAGTAATATTTGTATTCCAATTAAAATCTTTAGATACAATAGGATCAGCTCCAATCGTTATTTCAAAACCTTTATTCAGGATATGGGCAGCATTCTCCAATCTACTGGAAAAACCTGTATAATGTGGAGCATCTACCTCTAAAAGTACATCCTTACTCAACTTATGATATACGTCCAATGATACAGTCAAACGATTATTAAATGCACCGAAATCAATACCTCCATTCCATTGTTGCGTTCTTTCCCATCTCAGATTAGGAGTTCCGATGCGTTTAGTAGATAAAGCTAAATGATTCTGAGCATCTCTAGTAGCTTCTAATTCTGTATATGCCGAATATGGTTCTACTGCCTGATTACCAGTTTCACCATAGCCAACACGAAGTTTCAACTGACTCAAAAAATTGACATCACGCAAGAATCTTTCTTGTTTTACATTCCACGCCAAAGCAACAGAAGGGAATTGTTCCCATCTATTATCTTTATCCAAACGAGAAGAACCATCATAACGCCAAGAAGCCGTCAACATATATCGGTCCATAAGTACATAGTTCACACGCCCCATCCAAGACATCATTGCTGTTTTCGTTCTTTCACCGGAAGCATACATCACATCACCTAAAGCTGTATTATTAGCACCTATTATCGTTGATACTAACCCGCCTTTAGCTTCAGTTTTATGAATAAAGTCATCAGAATACATTTGCTCAAACACAGCCGTAGCATTAATTCTATGATTTCTATTAAATTCTTTCACATAAGATAAAATATTCTGATTGGTCCAACTATAATTATGTGTACTAGTAGCAGTAGCACTTGTTTTATCTCCATTTGCCATCACAGTAGTATAACTATCTCTTCCATAAGTTGACCGAGATACATTATCTCCAAAAGTAAAACCTTGCGTCATTCTGAAAGTCAAACCTTTCAAAAGGGTTACATCAACATAACCTTGTATACGAGAAGTATATTTATAACCATCAGTATCTATTTCCCAAATATGTCCCATTGGATTATATTGGGGACCCGTCAAATTTGCATTATTATAATTTCCATCTTCATCTTTAGGCAAAATAGTATTGGGGAATATTAAAGATTCTATCAATACTCCACGATACTGACTGAAACGAGGACCTTGGCTTTTTGAATAATTACCCCAAAGATTAGCACCAAACTTTAGCCATGATTTAATCTCAGTATCAACCTTTAAACGATAATTATAGGTATCTGCACTTGAACTTTTAGCAGTACCTTGATTGTTATTATAACTTCCAGAAAATAAAAATTTAGTTTTTTCACTACCGCCAGAGATGGAGAGTTCATGGTTATTCTCAATAGCAACATCACGGAAAACATTCCCTACGTAATCATATACATTTTCACCTCTATCAAAAGCGGCAATTTGCTCATCAGAATAAAAGCGATACGGCTCCCCTGTATCAGTAGCCGGATAAAGTGCCGCTCCATATTCATTTGCCACTCTTGCAAAATCACCGGGAGCCATAACATCAGGAAGACTATAAGGGGTCTTAAAATTCACATAACCACTGTACTCTACTCTTACTTTTCCTGCTTCCGGATTACGGGTTGTTACCAATATTACACCGTTAGCACCCCGAGAACCATATATAGCTGTAGCAGAAGCATCCTTCAAAACCTCAATAGAAGCAATATCCGAAGGATTCAATGAACTTAATGAACCTCCAATAAAACCATCGATTACTACTAACGGACCGCTATCTGCCTGCACGGAATTCATACCACGTACACGAATAGTAGAAGAAGATCCCGGTTGTCCAGAAGAAGAAACAATACTTACACCCGCCAAACGCCCCTGCAATGAAGAAGTTATATCAGCAGCAGGAGCATTTTTCAGAACCTCGCTACCTTTTACAGATGCAACAGCACCAGTTAAGTCTGATTTACGTTGTACACCATATCCGACAACCACAACTTCCTCTAAAGCTTGTGTATCGTCAACCAATTGTATGGTAAAACTCTTCTTACCTGCAACATTCACTTCCTGAGTTTTAAAACCAATATAAGAAATTACCAATGTAGCATTAGAAGGTACATTATCCAACTTGAAATTTCCATCAATATCCGTAATCGTACCACTTGTAGTCCCTTTTACCAAAACGGACGCCCCGATTACACTTTCTCCGAGACTATCAAGAACCTTACCTGTCACAGTAGAGTTCCCTTGTGCCAACGTAGTTTGTGTCAATAGAAAACTGACAACAAAAAAACAGACAAACTGCATCGACAATAAAATAACTTTCTTCATAGTGTTATAATTTTAAATTATTAAAAGGAAATACAAAGAACGGTATTGCATCATTACCGTTCTTTGTTATAGATAGAAGGTTATTATTTGATAATAACTTTAAATGCCTTAACTTGATTACCAGCCACTACTCTAACCAGATACAGTCCTTTTTCAGATACAATCATAGAGGAGTTACTACCTGCTCTAATTTCTTTAGACTCAAGCATCGCACCATTTATATTATAAAGAGTAGCATAACCATCTTTTTCCGACAAAACATAAATGATACCGTCTTCAACAATCACATCGCAATTCACTGTTTCTTTTTCACTATTGAGACCAGTACCTTTTCCACCTTGGTAAGCACCCATATTTATTTTGCCATCTACTATTCGATCATTATCTGCAATATCTTTACTCATAAATTCATCCATCCATTCTTCTGTCATAAAAAATTCATCTATAAATTCTACAGAACCGGCATTATTACAGAGCGAAGTGCTGGTCAAGGAGAAATCCGCATTTTGTAATGCCTGAATATCAGTCTCATCCGTAGTAGAACCGACAAAAGTAGTTGTCTGAACAAAAGGATTAGCTTCTACAATATTATTCAGAAGAGTTACTGAGTTTGTAGAAGAATTATCTGTAATTTCTATATCAGAAGCACTGTATTGAACTGCTGAATTTTCAGTAGTAAAAACAGCTTTATCATTATGAGTAGGTTGATTATTTACCATAATTGAATTCACTACTTGCGAATAGTTCTCACCGACATAAATAGTTCCCTTATTATTTGCAATTGTATTATTAAATATGGTACTGCCTTGCAAATCTATTAACAAATTATCTGAAGAGTTATTAACTATCAAACAATTCTCTATTTGTGCATTTTTCTTTGTTGCTATTATCGAGTTTCTCCAAGAGTCACCACCAGCTACACTCGTATTTGTATTATTACGGATTATGTTAAACGCAAAATCATAATACACTTCCGAATTACCAGAAAGTACAGTACCTATATTACTAGATACATTCCCTTCAAACAAGCAATGAGTTATTTTCAAATAACGTTTAGCCCATTGATTATTTATCTGAATACAAGAAGATTCATTATTTCTGAAAATACAATTCGTCACAGATGTACCATCTTGGTCACTCAACTGTTCTTCCGTATTATAAATGGATAAACTAGGGACTTTATTACCTTCAAATACGCAGTCATACAACTGATTACCTGGAAAATATTCAGAATGACAACCTCTCAACTGAAGAGTCACTGTAGCTTCGTAAGTAGCGTCAGAAGTATTATTACCTGAGAAATAACAATTACGGACTATCATGTTTTCTTCACCATAAACAACTGTACCCTTACACGCATTATTTAGAATCTGGCAATTTTGAAGAGTTACAGAATTTCTTAAGTAGAGAACCCGACTGTCTGTTGAAACATTGTTTTTAAAAGTAATACCATCTATAATAGTATTTTCCCAAAATGTATCTTTATCAACACGGTCTACCAAACGGAAAGTCTGATTTCCACTGGTAATTATCGTTTCATTTGTAAATTTCCAAGGTTCTGTAGCAGCATTCGGGCGTACACGATTCTCAATAGAAGTCTCTCCTTTGGCAAATCCACCATAGACATGTACTCCTTCTATCATATTAATAGTAGCAGTAACCGTATAAGTGCCGGCTGCCATGAGAATTACATCCCCTTTGGATGCTTTTGAATAAGCTGTTCCAAGATCACTGATTGGAGAATCCCAAGAATTACCATTATTAGAGGTAGAGCCATCCGGGCTAACATAGATGTTTTTCGCATTCGCACCCGTCGCAAGCATTAGAGCTAAGACTGAAGTAATAATCACATTTTTCATAAGCGATAGTTTTTATTGTATTAAAGTTACTATTAGGCTTGTTTTTCTGCAACAAAAGTATGAATAAAGACTATATTCAATACACATTTTTGTTCATCAATGCTCCAAAATTGTACAAACCTTTTTTTAATATTTCAAGAGCCAAAAACAGGCCGTATCATGTACTATATTGTAATAAATAGCTCCGTTATAGGTAGAGAGCTATAATGAGGAGAGGGTATCTTTGTGAACTGAACAATACTTAATCTAATTTTTAACAATCATGAACAACAAAATTTTTAAGCTTATCATTTGCTTTACTTTATTATTATTGTGTACTCCTTCATTCGGGGCTAAATGGAGAGCTAAACATGTGGTATTTATCGGATTAGACGGATGGGGTGCCTATAGCATGGAAAAAGCAAATATGCCTACTGTAAAACAATTAATGAAAGACGGTTCATACACCTTGGAGAAACGATCGGTATTACCTTCCTCAAGTGCCGTAAACTGGGCTTCTATGTTCATGGGGGCAGGTCCGGAACTACACGGATACACCGAATGGGGTTCAAAAACACCGGAACTCCCCTCGCGAGTACTTAGCCATTATGGTATCTTTCCAAGCATCTGGGGATTATTCAGAGACGCCAATCCGCAAGCAGAAATCGGTTTTTTCTGTCAATGGAACGGACTGGAATATCTGGCAGAGATGAAGGCTATGAGCAAGGAGATGCATGTAAAAGCCGAAGACGATCCTTCCGGAAAAGCCGATAGAGCGGTAGCGACTCACTCTTGCGCTTATATTAAAGAAAAAAGACCTGACCTTATCGGTATATTTTTCGATGAACCCGACCATTTAGGACACCAAATCGGACACGACACAGAAGCCTATTATCAAAAATTAGAAGAATTAGACGGATACATTGCTGAAATAGTAAATGCTGTAAAGGAGGCCGGCATGTGGGACGACACAATCTTTATATTAACAGCAGATCACGGTGGCATCAATAAAGGACATGGAGGCAAAACAATGCAAGAAATGCAGACTCCGTTCATCATTTCGGGAAAAGGTATCAAAAAAGGATATAACTTTACGGAAAGTATGATGCAATTTGATGTGGCTTCCACAATTGCATATATCTTTAAATTACAACAACCTCAAGTATGGATTGGCCGGCCGATGAAGCAAGTCTTCAAATAAACACGCTACTTCTACCTTAATCAATTTGAATATCTCCAAGCCTCGTTCTTCCCCCCAATAAAGAATGAGGCTTTTTTCATTTTATTATTGGCAATAAAGAATATTCCCTCTACTTTTGCATGCAAAAAAGAAATGCTTATGCTTGTTGAAACGCTTCCTATCCACTTCGCTCCTTTACAAGGCTACACCGAAGCTATTTACCGAAATGCACATGCTACCGTTTTTGGCGGAGTAGAGACATATTATACTCCTTTCGTACGGCTTGAAAAGGAAACATTCCGCAGCAGGGATATCCGGGATATCGAACCGGGCAATAATACCGTCTCCCATCTGATCCCACAACTTATCGGAGCAGATACCAATAAAGCGGAAGCAATTTTATCCCTTTTCATCGAGAAAGGATATAAAGAAGTGGATATCAATATGGGATGCCCGTTTCCGATGTTGGCCAAACGGCATAATGGTTCCGGTATATTACCCTTTCCGGAAGAAGTGGAGAAATTATTAGAAATAATACATAAATATCCGGAAATAAACTTCTCAGTTAAAATGCGTCTGGGATGGGAAAACACAAAAGAATGCCTGAATCTACTTCCGATAATGAATGCACTCCCACTCAAACACATCACAATGCATCCGCGATTAGGGAAGCAGCAATATAAAGGAAACGCCGATATGGAGGGATTTGCAGCTTTCGCAAAGGCATGCCGGCATCCACTGATCTATAATGGAGATATAAAAAACGCAGAAGACATAGAACGCATCCATTCCCGATTTCCTTCTTTAGCCGGAATTATGATAGGAAGAGGATTATTGGCCAACCCCGCTCTGGCGATAGAATATAAAGAGAAGAAACACCTCTCTGCTGAAGATATGAAAGAGAAGCTGTTTGCAGCACACAAAATCGTATTGTCCGGTTATGAAAAACGTTTGCAAGGAGGAGAAGATCAGTTGCTCAATAAAATGAAAACCTTTTGGGAATATCTTGAGCCACAAATCGGACACAAAGCTTGGAAAGCAATTCATAAAAGCACAAATCTGACAAAATACAATGTGGCAATAGGACTTATATGATAAATACACCTCATTTTTATTTACAATATATTATAGTGCAATTTTTCATAGCGCACTCAAAATGTCACATCTTATAAAACTTCAATGAATTTCTCTACGAGATATACCCAGTTTCTCTACGAAGAAACGATCATTCCTCGTAGAGTTTCAAGTCGTTCCTCGTAGAGAAAAAAATAGCAAAAGCAGAATGCTGATAACCAAGCAATTAACAAAGCAGACAATTGTATAATATTTTCAACATCAAAATCCATACTTCCAAAAATTAAAAACAACATAACCCATCCTTTTTTTCTTACAATACAAAAAAAACGGGGTATCAATAAGGGAATATTTCCACATCTTGACTTTTGCCATCCTTACAAATAAAACGAAGAACCGTATACTTCTTATCCGATGATACAACCTGGCAAGCAGGCGTCTCTCTAATAGCCCAACGTCCTCTCAAAGTAATTGTTACAGGAATTTCGCCACTATCATTATCAATCCAAGGACGAGAATAGATACTACGCTCGATACGTTTTCCCTTTTCATCGTATATATCGTCTGAAGGGCCCCGATACAGCGCGAGATCCGGCTGAGCAACAGTCAGCAACGCCTTCTCTTTTTCCTCACGTATCATCACCAGGCAAGAAGTATCCGCTTTCGCTAATAATCCTTGGGGCAGAACGGTAGAAGGCGTTTCAAACAGAACATACGAAGTGGTATGATCCGGCAATGATTTTACAATATGGGCATTACGGTCTTTTTGCAACACCTTGTAAGTTGGTTTCCTTGCAAAAGTTTTCATGGCAGCAACAGTCGTTTGTGGAAGTACGGCATATTCATATGCAGCCCCCTCAGGTGCTTTTCCGTGATCAATAATCAAAGAGACCCAATCTCCTTTTGTCTCCTTGTTCGCTTTTTGAGCACGCGAATACTGTGGAAAATTCTTCTCGAATTTAGTTGTTACGGGAGTGTAATAGCCTGTTCCGACAGGGTCCACCCAATACTTCCCATTTTCTTTATAATCCTTCCAGAAGTTGCGGTCGGTATTGTCCCTTATGGCAAGCTGGAAAATGGTGGTTTCCGTAGGATACTCACTGTTTGTATTCTCGATATCCGAACCGAGGCATACGATTGTTTCGTCGAAGAAATGGAATGATTTACGGGCGCGATGGGAACCATTGTATTTGTCATGCTCATGAAGTTTCATTCCAAAATTTCCATTCATATGCTGCTGAGATAAACCACCGGCAAAGGCTTCGTCCGAATAAAGCATCTCCTCCATACCGGAGTAAGTATCGACATTATAGATTTTTGCCTGTAAATCGTCAAAAGGCAAATGAATAGAGGTAACTCCCGGAATACGATTCCAGTCGAACCCCTCCTCTTGCCATCCGCTTGTGGCAGGTGTCACTGTACCCCCCGGAGCAGCAGTAAGCAACTGCATACTTCCGTGTGCCAGATAACGTCCATAAAGATTAGCACCCAGATAATGCTCGGCAGCCCAGAAATAACGGGAATGCCCGCGTACGATTGCCGCCCAACTGCCACGACGCTGTACAGAAATACATCCGTATCCCAAAGCAAGATTTCCCTGCGGATCAGCCTCAGGACGGAATCCTTTATTAGAAAGAAAAGTTGCCATCTGCTGTTCCTCTGCATTGGTAAATTGAGGTACATATTCCGGTTCCTCGCCCGAAGTAACTGTTGAAGCAGAAACCAACCGAAGGTAAGCGGCAGCCATATCAGGATCAAAATCCTCCTTTCCATCGGGAGTACCGGCAATAGCCATCATGGCATACTGCATAGGAACCAGCTTTCCTTTTCCATCCGGATGCCGGCCGGACATAGAGAGCGGAAAGTGGAGTTTATTACAATAAAAACGCATGGTAAGCAGAACCGTCTTTACAGTTTGATGAGCCAACTCAGAAATAGCAAATCCTGTGTGATTCAACAGATAGATCATATTCGTAGCCCCTTCCAGTCCGCCAACTGCATAGGCCGGATAATTATTACGATGATGAAAAGCACCTCCGTCTTTCTTGAACGAACCGGCAAGTCCCAAAGCCGGGCGGCAACCATAATCAATCCACCGGGAGAAAGACTTCAAATATTGAAGTTTTTCCGGTGTATCTTCCATCATCAATATACTTGCAATACGCCCCGTAGTCTGAGTATTAAAAGAGTCCATATCGATACCATCCACCTCCGGTTTCGGATAAACCTCATTCGTAATGGCATACCAACGCAGAGTAGCCTCCGCTTCATTCAGTTTGCCGGCTTCACGGAGTACGTCTTTCATCAGAAAATAGGCCAGATAAAGTCCCCGGACACTATAACCGTAATGATGAATATTTCCCCAACAACTGCCATAAGCAACTCCCTGATCGGTAATATGATCGTACATCGCGAGGAATTTATCTTTCATTTCTGCCTTGACAACAGCATCTTCAGCATTGTTATAGGCAACAGCTATCCGTTTCATCAAATCAAAATAAGCTTTCATCTCGACTCCCAACTTAGTCAGCATATCCTTATCCCAATCGGGTATCATCCGTTCATAAGCTTCTGAAGCACGTACCATAAAAACAGGTACTCCGGATACCTGACCGTCTTTATAAGAAATATCATAAAACTCATACTTTTTACGAATCGTCTCAATCTCTTTCTGTGTCAACGCAGAAGGAGTATACACCATATCCCGGAAACGACTCTCTATCAATTGCATTTCCTGTCTTTGCCTTTCACTTACAGGAGTCAGCTCGATATCAGGTTTCAGCAACGAATGTTTATAAACCACAAGCCAGTGATTTGTCGTAGCCGCATTCACAAAAGGAACCTGCAGATCAGCTGTCTGCTGGCGGGCATCGACCTTTGTTGCGGTAATCAAATGATCAATAAAAAGTTCTCCTTTTACATCCGGCGCAACCATGCGCAGTTCATTCATCCCCTCTTCGGGAACACCTTGCATATCCCGTTCATAACAAACCCATGCGGCACGCCAACCCTTGAAATTGATACCGAACGGAAAAGAGGTACATATTTTTCCGTCCTTCAAGAACTGAAATTCTATTTTTTTATCCTGCGGCTGTTCGTTATATACCCATACGATAAACGCGGAAAGAAATAAATCTTTTCCGGTGGGATCTTTCTTTTCAAACTTCAGGTCTTTCTTTAAAGAAAGTATTCCGCCCGATTCAAACGACCATGCCAAAGAATGTTTTCCATCCTTATAATGCTCCGTTGAAATGGATAATTTTGAGTTTTCACTACTCATGCATGCCGGTACTTCCGACTCCTCAAAAGAGAACATACGATCATTCCGGACGAACTGGGCAAATAAAGAAAAAGAACCTCCGAAAGAGAGAAAAAGTACTATTTCCAATCTGATAAAAAGCAGCTTCATTATTCAAAGTATTAAATGTCAGTTATTAAATCGATTGTACTTCAAAACCCGTCACCAATACATGATTCTGAAGCAAGCGCAGGCCAAAATAACCGTCACCTTCTCCGGGTTTCAATGAAGCACGGAATAATTCCTCGCCATTCACAGAATAAGTAGTATATTCTTTCTCTACACGAATCACAATATGATACCATTTACCCGGTACCAACAGGTGCTCCGGATCCGTATATTCCGCTATCAATGGCTTTACGCGAGCGTCATCCACACCATTGTATTCGGCATAATAGCGACGAAAACGAGTGGTGGTATTTTCATTTCCGCCATAACCCACATAGAAAAGATTCAATGTATTATAATTCTTAAAAACTCCGTTCCGCCATTCGCTACGGGCAAAAATATGATCAGGATACAACGGATCATTAGCTGCCCAGAAGCAGTTAAGATCGCTCAAACGATCGAATTCACCGCCTTCCATCAGCATGGCAACCTGATAACTAATCTCATAATCGCCCGTCAAAAATTCATTATACCACAAAGTCAGCCCAGCGGGTACAACGAGTTCCATCGTATCGGATATCAATGACAGTTGCATTGCCGCAGACTCATCTTCCGCAACCCATTTTTCAAGAATCGGATTACTTTTTTTATTAGAAGAAAAGCAAGCAACCAACAGGCAACTCCCAATTAATAAAACTGAATATCGGATCAAAGTTCGTCTCATGAATATATGTATTAGTTTTAAAGATCACTACCGGTTACAAAGAAACCCCACTTTTTGAAAAAAGCAGGGTTCAAATCGTACAGAATATTACAATAATTATTCAAAATATCCCATCGTGTATAATTCAGAACAGCACCTCACATCAAGGATGTATTTCCTTGAAAGCCTTATTGTCCTCCTGAATCTGCAGTATAGTCTCTTTCAACTCGCTTATAGGCAAATCAAACCCATACCATCCTGTATAGCAATCGGTCACGTACCATTTACCGTCAATACATTCGAATTCTACGCGAAGATCTACCTCCGATTCTTCATAACCGGCTTCAAAAACTTTATGACCAGGCTCATTTAGCGTAAACTTTGAAACATAAATCCCTCCTTCTTCCTGAGTGATGCGTTCCTCTTTCAAAGTCTCACTATCCAGCAGAGGCCATTTATCTTTAGTAAAAGGAAATGTTTTCTCACTATTTCCATCATCGGTCATCAATGTAATGGGAGTTTTCATCGGAAATTTTATTCTTGTATACTGAAAAGCCGCACTGGAAGTAAACTTCTCCAGAAAAGACTCAAAATCCTCAATTTCCGTTCCTACGTTTTCCCCTTTCGCTTTCGAATGATTGGCACAGGAGATCAATAGTATGCCTGCAAACACAATGCAAGCAAATAATCCGGATACAAATTTCTTGATTCTCATAAAAAACTGTCTAATGTTTGAATATTCAACTCTCTTTCTCTCACTTCTAAAAAGTAATGCAAGTTATCAAGAAAATCCCGATCCAGCAAAAAAGAACAAGAAAATATATATTGCCCTTTCATTTTCTCCAATAAAAAACTCCGGTGAAGTAAAGACCAAGTCTTTACTTCACCGGAGCATATCGTTGGAACGAATCTATTTACCCGTTCGGAATACACTTACCAATAACGGATCACCTTACCGGCAGCCGGATGCAAATACCAATCTTTATTCTTGGCACCATCACTTTCCACCCATTCTTTAAATTTCGGGTATGCTGTCGAAAATAAAACTTTTTCAGAAGCGTGTGCTATACCTACAGGAACTTTGATCCCCCAGACAAAACCATTCTTATTACAATAAGGTACATTATCCATCATCAATCCCTTTGAATCGGTATCATAATTTGTATATGAATAAGTCGGTTTATAACCTTTCATATGGATTTCCTTATTATCATGAGTAACAATAAAGAAGTTCTGTTTCTTCGTATCTGTGATCAGTTCACGATAAGCAGCAAGTTGCGCATCGCTTTCGGCCTTTGTTACCCCTGCATCTGAACGATTTACTCCCGTCAATTTAACTTCCGCTCTCAACATCGGACGTCCTTCCTCTACATAACCGGGAGTTACCTGGAAGAAATTTGTATTATCACCCAGATCAGACAAACCGTCCAAAATAACGACCGGAGAGTCCCCCTTAGTATCTATTGTCACTTTACAATATTGTGCCTGCCCATTCACCTCTCTTACTTCCGCCATATCCGTACCAGTAGCCAATTCCTGCTCCGTACCCTGTCCGCCTTTCAACACTATACGGACAGTGGTTTCCTTTATATACTTTTTATCCAAACCACCCAATACAACACCCAGTTTAGTAGGATATCTGCCTCCCTTTGCACGTACATCCAACGTCATCAGTAATCCTTCTTTATATCCCTGAGCCGGCAATAAGTCCTCTTTCTGACACTCCGTAACCTTCAAATCATATTCAAACACCACATCATTCATGTCATTGTCATTTCCCGATTCATTCGGCCAAGTGTCTTCAAACATTGCCACTCCCGTATTATGATAAAAGCGGAAACCTGCATCCTCTTCACTTGTAGGCTGCACACAATCTTCCGGCACTATGGCCGCAACAACCTCGCTTCTTGTGTTGGTGTTCAAAGCTATTGGCATCGTCTTTTTACCCGATACGGAGTTATACTTCAGATACAACGTTTCGCAATGAATCGGAATATTCAATTCAAGAGAAGTTGTTGTAGAAGAGACAAGCAAGTCACCTACAAGCAAAGTAGCCTCACTGCAGTCCTTGTCCGAATAGATAGAAACTACTGTAGTTTTCGGCGATGAGACCGACACTGAAACATTACGACTGGTTGCCCAATCGAACCCTGCCGATGCAGTATATTCAGTTGAACCCGTTTGGTTCTCATTACTGCCATTTACTCCCTCGACATTATCGGAACATGAAGAGATCATAAAAGCTCCTACAAGAACATACATTAAATTGTTTGTTTTCATCATTGCATATTTTAAAATTACTATATTTCAATCGTTTACCATTAAACCAAACGCCTTTTATAAAAAAACATTATTTAATAAAATATAACTTATATTTTCTTAAATAACCTTTCAATCCGAATGCTTCCCATATAAAAATGAAAATAAAGCAATAAATAAAAGCACCGAACAATCATCCATCCATAAAGCATTCTCGAATCGCACACAGTTAATAAGAATTAAATTAATTTAATATTTCTCTTATAAAAAGCCACTCGAATTGACTATTTCTATCCATTCCAACGGTACGCACTGTAATAGAACCATTTTAATCCAAATATGTTCCCCGAACAGAATAATGAATAATCGGTTATATTTGTATCAAATATACAACTTTTCATCAGAATATACAACTTCGATTTTAGAATATACAACTTATGAATGAAGTCTTATACGGCATAGATTACTTGGAATACTACTTCTATTGGATATATTACAAGTTCATGGGATATCCGCTGATCATACGAATATGTACCGCTGTAGTAATGCTGTGTATCTTTGCGTACTTTTGCCTTCTCATCAATATCATTTATGGTATATTCAAAAGAAAAAGAGAAAAACGCAAGTATGCCAAGATTCATAAACGGTATTACGAAAAGCTTAAAGAGATATCTTTAAATACAAACCATTTAACAGATGAAGAGATAGCAAACATAGTAGAATATAACGAGAAAAAAAGAATAAAATCAAACGAGATCCGCATTATCACGCAATTATTGGCTGAGATAAAAACAGAGTTTGAAGATCAAATCAATGAACTCAATTTCCAAGGCATACAAAACGTATTTCAAATTACCCGCTATTTTGAGCGGGAACTTCAGTTTGGGCCGCAAAGAAGCAAAATCCAAACCCTGAAACTAATCCAATCCATCAACGGATACGCTTCTGAAGCAGTATTAGTACGGTTTCTATATCATCGTGAATTAGAGTTAAGAAACTCTGCCCGGTATGCCTATATGTGGTTAAGTCAAGGCAATCCTTTCCGCTTTTTCGACGAAGACATCGGCATGAAATTACGAAAGTGGGACATGATGGAACTCCATGCCATTTTGGAACATCGCAAAAAAGCAGGATATGCAACGCCCAGTTTCATTAAATGGGTAAATACTTCGGCAGAAGAAGATGTAAAGAAATTCTTTATCAACGAAATCCGATTTTATAACGAGATAGAGAGCGCCCCTATACTGGCAAAACAGATAAATGCCCGTTCACCGGAAATACGAAGTGAAATAATACGGGCTTTAGGGACTTTGAAATATAAAGAAATCGAACCTAAGCTATTCGAAATGTATAACACGCAGCCGGAAGATGTAAAACAAAACATCATTGCTGCTGTTTTAGAATTAGGAACGGGCAATGCGGTAGATTTTCTTAAGAACGCATATGAAGAAGCAGATAACTGGAGTACCAAGCGATCTATTCTCAAAGCCCTTTATGGATACAATGAAGCCGGCAGACAAATGTTTGATGTACTGGAGACCCAGGCAAATGCTCACACAGCTATTTTATTTGCCCATACTAAGGACTTATTAATTAACCAAATAAGCTAAGCAAAATATGAGAGGATTTATATTAGACTTTTTCAACTATTTCGTATTTTTCTATACAAGCACTCTCGCAACTTGTTTTATCTTGTTTGCTTTCTTGTCTTTTATATCCTTAAAACGAAGAAAAAGCTACTACGTAGAGAGTTATATCCGGAAAACGATTAAGGAATCTCCCTATACACCGGGGGTTTCCGTTATTGCCCCCGCATACAACGAGGAGAAAACGATCATAGACAATGTCAGTTCCATGCTCGCCCTGGAATATCCTGTTTTTGAAGTAATCATCGTGAATGACGGTAGTACGGATAAGACTTTAGAAAAAATGGTCAAGCATTTCGATTTGGTAGAAGTACCATTCGCCTATATAGAACGTATTAAAACCAAACCGTTCCGCCGATTATTCAAATCCACAAATCCCGAATATAAAAGGCTGATTCTGGTAGATAAGGAAAACGGAGGGACGAAAGCCGATGCATCCAATGCGGGAATCAATGTTGCTTCGTACCCCTATTTCATCTGTACCGATGTGGATTGCATCCTCGAAAAATATGCACTTCACCGCTGCATACTGCCGGTTATTTCTTCTGAAAAACAGGTAATTGCCGTCAGTGGTACAATGCTCATGGCAAATGGGTGCGTTGTCAGCGAAGGACAGATAGTAGATGTAAGATCGCCCCATACTCCCATTCCCCTCTTCCAGAACTTAGAATATATGCGTTCTTATCTGATAGGCAAAATGGGCTGGTCGGCCATTAACGGTATGCCGAACGTGTCCGGCGGATTCGGGCTTTTCGATCGTTCTGTAGCAATCGCTGCCGGAGGATATGACGGTACTTCTTTTGCAGAAGACATGGATTTGATTACGCGTATGGTGGGATATATGTGTGACTTCTCACGGCCGTACAAGATCGTGCAGATTCCCGATACCTGTTGCTGGACAGAGGGACCATCCAATTTGGCAATGCTTTACAGACAGCGTACCCGTTGGGCGCGAGGACTCTTCCAGACACTAAGTATTCACCACAAAATGATCTTCAAAAAAACCTATAAGCAGATGGGGTTGCTTACGTTGCCCTATATGTTTGTATTCGAATTCTTAGCACCGATTATCGAAGTCGTCGGATTCACCGTATTCCTGTATCTGGCCTTTACGGGAGCCGTCAACTGGAATACAGCCTGGATGATATATCTGACAATATACATATTCTGCCAATTCTTATCCATTGTGGTAATCACGTACGATTACTATGTGGGCATGTTATATAAGAGAGGATATGAATATCTATGGATTATCCTGGCTTCCATATTGGAACCGATTATTTACCATCCCATCATCACATTCTTTTCATTGAGAGGTTATTTCAGCTACCTGACACAGCGAAATTTCAAATGGAAGAATATGGAACGAAAAGGATTTAAACAGAAGAAAAAAGTAGTCCGGGAAAGTGAACTTTCTACAGTACAAAGTCCCGCCACTTAGCTATTACGAACCTATGAACAAAGAACTCTATCATAAAATTATCATGCTCGGCTGTTTGTTCCTTTTGATAACTTCATCAATCGGTACGAACAACGATCCCCTATTGCCCGAAGATTATGCAAAAATAGTACAGGAACATTTTGCAAATGAAGAGTGGGAAGAAGGAAAAACCCTTCTGGAAGAAGGACTCGGAAGATATCCGAAGGTTTCCGATCTGCAATGGTTGATGGGAAAATACTGGCATCATAAAAAAGACTATGACCAGGCACGCTATCATTTGATAAAAGCAATAGAAGATAATTACAATAATGTAAACGCCAAACAATTGCTGGTAGACGTAGAAGAGAACACTCAAAATTATTCCAGCGCCATCTGCTATGTAAACGAACTATTGGAAGTAAACCCGTATTGGCGGGGTTTATGGCGCCGAAAAATTGATCTTTACCGCAAACAGGGCAACGATGTAGAAGCCGACCGCCTTTTAAAGCGCATCAATCAGATTTATCCCAACGACACCATTTTAAGAAAAGACTATATCTACAGCATGGAACTGGGATATCAGCACATGAAAAAAGGCGGTAACCGGAAAGAGGCTATCAACACCTTGACTGAACTGATCAAGGCGGCACCGGGAAACGAACAATACTATCTGGATATTATCAATCTGCAATTGCAAGAGGGAAATCAGGAAGCAGCTTTAGGATGGGCTTCCAACGGTTTGTCCGAAATACCCGGCAGTTATTCTTTAATAAGCAAAAAAGTGGGAATTCTGGGCGAACTGGCCCGTTATCCGGAAGCGTTGGTTTTCATGCGCGATCAGATGAGAAAAAACAACAGTGCGGCTTTACGGCAATTATACAACCATATCCTTTTAGAAGCGGCACAGGCAGAAAGGCAGCGTGATCCGTACGTCCTGTACGGCATTGTGTACGACAATGGAAAAAACAACAAAGAAGCATTGGATTACCTGCTAAACACTTCTGTCACCAGGGGATATAGCGATGATGCTTTCTACTATTTACGGGAAGCAAAAAAGAAATACGGCGATACGGACAAAGGCATTCTCTACAAAGAGTACCTACTTTACCGTAAGATGAACGAAAAAGACCGTGCCTTTTCTACTTTAAACAAATTATACGAGTTATATCCGGACGATTATGACATTCTGCTGGCCATATGCGAACAACATATGGAAAAAGCCGAAAGGCTTATAGAATTGGGATTGCACGCGGAAGCACTCCCTCACACCCAGTTTATTATTCAGAAACAGGTAGACAGTGAAATCACCGGAATAGCCTGGGAAAGAGCCTTAGGATGTTATATCAGCATGAAAAAATATAATGAGGCATTGGCAGCGCTGGACACGCTCACCACCCGCTATCCCGAATATGAAAACGGCATCTGGAAGAGAGCCTTCATACTCGACAAGATGGATAAGACCGCAGAAGCGTTGGACATCTATCTTTCAGCCATCGAGCACAGTGACGAAGACATGCGCATGTTCTACGTTATCGGCTACGAAGAGCTTGCAATTCCTTATATCAAAAAGTGCATGGAGGCAGGAAATACACAACGGGCACATGACACGGCATGCAAACTCGTGCAACTCAACCCGTCGAGCGACCTCGGTTTACGGTATGCCATCAACACGTCGGCATTATTAAAGCAGTATGATAAGTTCCAGCAATACACGGAACAAGGACTTCAATATTACCCGAATGAGCCGTTTTACCAAACAAAACTGGCTACTATCTATGACCGGGACAAACAGTACGATCTATCCATCGGACTCCTGCACCCGATCGTACAGAAGTATCCGGACAACAAAGAGGTAATAGGGGCCTTTTCACAAAGCAGCGAATACCGCGCTTTACAGTTATCAAAATCAAGAAAGGCCGTAGAAGCCATCGCCGTACTCGATACAGCGATCCAATTCGACAGCCAAAACAAATCACTTAAATATACCAAAGGATTGGTATACGAAAACAATAAACAGGCAGATTCGGCTTATTACTACCAGAAGTATTATGAACCGTCCCTCATGGAGTACAAGTCTTTCCAACGTCATCTGAACGGTTTGAAAAGCCAAATGCTCAAGAATGAGATTGCTTTGATATATCTGCGCGCACGCTATGGAGAAGAAGACATCATAACCTCGGTTGCCAGCTTGGAATATACCCGGAAAGCCCGTAAAAACACCTATACCGGAAGGATCAATTATGCCGGACGAAGCGGATCGGCCAATAAAGACATGACTGCAGAAGAACAGACTCCGGGAGGAGTCGGCATACAGATACAGGGTGAGTGGACGCACCGATTCTCATCGACAGTCTCCGGCATGGCAAATGTTGCCTACGCCACACAATATTTCCCGCAGATAGCTGCCAATATTGCGGTAACCAAATATTTCAAAAATGACTGGGAACTGGACATTCATGCCGGATACAGGCGCACTACAGCTTTCAAGAAGTCTTTCAGATTCAATGAAAACGCTCTAAATGAAGAAACAGGGCACAATGGAATATGGGAATTCGATTCGTGGGAGAAGTCACGAACCAATCTGTTCTCTGCCGGCGCGGGAGTAGCCAAAACCATTGATAAGGTCTGGTTAAATACCAAACTGGATCTGTATCTCTTGAATTCGGACATCTACTACAATGCTCAGATAGGGGCTAAATATTTCCCGGCGGATGATGGTAAAACAAACATCATGGCAACGGCAAGTATGGGATCGGCTCCCGAAACAGCCGTATTGGATTATGCACTTCCCGGTTCTTTCTCACACACCAATACAATGGTAGGACTTGGAGGGCAATATCTGATAACCCCGAATATTACAATCGGTGTAATGGGCACATGGAATACTTATTATAATCAGACCAATACAAGAACGGGAGGGCAGAACAATTATATAGACAAAGTATCGACGCGATACAAGAATTTATACAATATTTATGCACAGGTTTATATTTCATTCTAACAAAGTATCTTTTATTATAGAGATCGTAATTTTATGCTATTTTCTGATAGGCTGCGGCACACAGGGCCATACCGAGCCTACACTATTGTCCAAGGAAGGCTATCTCGTCTCGATATCCGACTACGCAACGGAAGAGGATACGCGTTGGGCCAAATACCTGTATGATCATCTTAAAAAACGTGCAGAAGACGAGGATATGATCGCATTCGGCGTTTCGGAAAAAGACATGTTCCGCATTATCGTACAAATCGACCCGGCACTCAAAAATGATTTCAAGGTAGAAACCCATGCCAACGGTATAAAGCTCATAACCTCCGGACCCAAGAAAATGCTATGGCTCCAATACCAGATCATGAAAAAAATCGGCGATATGGATAAACGCATAGAGTCTTCTGATCTCCCCCCAGCTTTGGTCAACCTAAATGACACTTGCGGTTCTTTTGCCTTCAAATACCAAAGCATTTATTCACCGACCGGACTACATCCCGACTATCCAGGAATAACGGGACTGGATAACTTCGATGAAAGTTGGGGAATCTGGGGACACAACCTCGGAAAAGTACTGGGAAAAGACCTCGATGAATTCTATGCCACAATAGACAAGAAAAAATACGAAGAGCAGCTTTGCTTTTCTTCCGATGTCATATACAGACGTATAGAGAATTACATCATAGACAACTATGGAGAAAAGAAAACAACGCGTTTCGTCATTGCTCCGAACGATGACCCTTCAGCCTGTATGTGTCCGGCCTGTAAAGCATTAGGCAACACTTCCGGAAACGCTACGCCGGCTGTAACACAACTAATTACCCGTTTGGCCAAACGCTTTCCCCACCATCTTTTTTTCACCACTTCTTATTTGAGTACCCGGCAAGTCCCGGCAATGGAATTACCATCCAACGTCGGTGTCCTCATAAGTGCCATCGAATTACCTCTCCGCCTTGTCAACAAAAAACACACACAAGAGAAGCAATTCATACAATCATTAAAGCAGTGGAAAAATGTAACAAAGCAAATCTATGTATGGGACTACATCAATAATTTCGATGATTACCTGACCCCCTTTCCTATATTGAGAATAGCCCGTGACAGACTGGCTTTCTTCCGGGAGAACGGTGTAAGCGGTGTTTTTTTCAATGGAAGCGGATACGACTACTCCAGTTTCGACGATATAAAGACCTTTGCACTTTCAGCATTGCTCATCAACCCGGAACTGTCAGTCGAAGAGTTGATCGGGAAATATACGGCTCAAGCATACCCTCGGTCCAAAAAACTGCTAACCTCTTACTACTGTAACCTGGAAAACCGGATTCAACCGGGTAAAAGGCTTCATATGTATGCCGGAGTACAAGAAGCCGAGAAGGCTTTTTTGCCGGCAGCAGAATTTGTAAAGTTCTACAATGAGTTAAGCACACTTACGGATGAAGCGAAAGGCGATGAACGGAAAAAGCTCCATATGCTCAGAACCGCCCTTTCGTTCACCCGGTTGGAGCTGGGGCGTATCCATAATTTCACACCGTATGGATATGCATGCCGGAAAGGAGAAAAAATCGAGACTATACCGGAAACCGGAGATTGGCTAAACCGCCTGAACGAACATGAGGCATTCCCGGAAATGAGATATTACAATGAAGCTTCCGACGGAATCGACAATTATTGTGAAGAATGGGAACAATATATAGCCCAACCAATGAGTTCTCCCAACCTGCTGTTAGGAGAAAAACTAACCGCAGGTTCCAAGCTGGATGAGAACTACACCGACCTTTCCGTACTCACCGACGGTACACGCGGTTTACCGGGAAGCTATCATTTCGGCTGGTTTATTTCTTCATCCGGCGATTTAATATTAAATTTACCGAAAAAAGTGGCCGATAGAACCGGAAAACTCTGCATTCGTTTTTTGAATCTGCCGAGACATCGAATTTATACACCGCAATCCATTGAATTGCTAAAAGACGGGGAATTTTACAAAAAGTTTCCAAGACTTCCAGGCAATACCGGTGAAAAGGGAGAAATTACAGAGTCATGCCTCCCGGTGGAACTAAAAAGCAATCAACAACTGACGCTGAGAATTAAACGGGCCGATAAGAAAAAAGCCCAGATCGCAATAGACGAGGTATCATTTATACCTCAAAAATAAAAAGCAGTAACAATGAGCAAATATGTATTCTATATTTTTTTATGGCTGATACCGGCACTCTTACTATCATCGTGCCGAAAAGAAGTGCGTCCTACCAGCATAGAGATAAAAGACCCCGACAGGCATTATTACCCCATCAAACAAGGGCAGCAGCTCGATATCATGTTCACAATAACAAATACGGGCAATACTCCCCTGCTTATCACCGACATACAGCCCTCTTGCGGATGTATCATCATTGATAAAAGTTCGCATGTCATTATTCCGGAGCACGGAACCAAACAGTTCCGGGCAACATATAACAGCATAAAAAACATCGGTTTGGTTACTCACTGTATCCGGATCTACGGAAATATT
This sequence comes from Bacteroides sp. CAG:189, assembly GCF_000432295.1. Lineage (NCBI taxonomy): Bacteria > Pseudomonadati > Bacteroidota > Bacteroidia > Bacteroidales > Bacteroidaceae > Bacteroides > Bacteroides sp. CAG:189. Next base: position 78,263 of record NZ_HF991056.1, on the reverse strand, counting down.
CTCCCTGCGGGAAAAGCAGAAATCAAATTCGACGTCAATGTTGTGCCGGATGCAGATTACACCCGCGATTACGAAGAACTGTTCCAAGACTTTAATGTCAAAAACGGAATCGTGAAAGAGATGGTGGATGGAAAAGAATCCGAACAGGGATATTATGTAGGAAATCCTTAAACAATCATTTCCGCCGTAAATATTCATATCCGAAACGGCAGTACAGGCACTTCTTTTTATCACAATATTCTTTCTGAAGCTGTAATAAAGCCTGGCTGTCGGCAGCCGAATGTACAGACAAGCCTGCACCATTCCACATGCGGGTGACATAATTGTTTTCCGCTTTCAGTTCTTCCAGAAAACGGCCGGCACGATCACAAAGACGTTCATCCGCTTTATGCAACCCATAAGCATAAAGAAAAGGAATCACCGTATTTATAATCAATAGATTCTGCGCATTTATACCGATCGGCTTTTCCTTTTTGGCAGACGGCTTGCCAAAAACAAAATGCTCCTCCCAATAAGGAGAAGTACGGGCAACCAGAATTTGCCGGACTGCTTTCAACGTTTCCGCTTCCATAATGCGGGAAAACAGAAAATGCTCTTTATGATAAAGCGATGCTAACTGTGCCAAACGGACATATGGAAAATTATCCGGACGAATACGCAGGAAACGCCACAAAGTGACATCCATTGCAGCAGGCAATTCGAATTTGTATTGTAAATAACGAAATTCATTCTGTATCCGTATCTGATAATCATCGATAGCATCTCCCTCCAACAGCCCTGCCAACCCAAAGAAAAAAGCCTCTATCTGCATTAAATCATCACGGTGCTTGTCGACGGCACGGAAAGGTATCAAGTTTGCCCACGTCTCAAAGGCATCCCCATTCAGTCCGAAACCAAAATTACGGGAAAGA
>NZ_HF991056.1:0-77321 GCF_000432295.1 Bacteroides sp. CAG:189 | reverse complement strand
AAGAGTGATAAAAAAAGCATCTTCCCAATTATTATTACAACGCTGTAATCGTCCGGCAATAACCTCTGCTTTCTGCTGAAAACGCTCTGTTTGCAAAGCAGTCAGCCAAGAATGAATGGTCAGTCCAGGCAAAGAGGCAAGAACAGAATAACAAGGAGGATAAGTATCTGCCCGGCAAAGTTCGTCATAGTGCAGTCTTATGTGCTCCGGGCAAGTAAGCTCTATTTGAGGCAGTTGTTCGCCGTTGGGCCGTATCACTTCACAATCGGCCTGCTCCACCACATGCAGGATGACCGAATCGTAAGCCTTGTCCTGATCATGTCCATGCCTGTACCAATCGGAAGAAGCTGTGTGTATTTCTACGTTTCCCACCCAAAGAGTACCATCTATCTTTAACTTTGCATTAAAAAAATCCGGACCGGCATGTGAGTTTTGCAAACCGGCATCAATGACCTCTACCGGCAAGCCGGAAGTTGTCTGCAATAAGTTGAGGGGAAATATTTTGTGTTTCCAGACATAGTATAGAAGTTGTTCCATGTTAACAAGACGTTAATGTATTCGACAAATGTAATAAAAATCTTATCTTTGCGACTATTATTTTGAATATAAGTCAGTAAAACAATGAAAATAGCATTAATCGGCTACGGAAAAATGGGCAAAGAATTGGAAAAAGTCGCCCTCAGTCGCGGACATGAAATTGTCTGCATTATCGATATCAATAATCAAGGCGATTTCGAATCCGAAGCATTTCGTTCTGCGGATGTAGCGATCGAATTCACCAACCCGATGGTAGCCTACAGTAACTATATCAGAACCTTCAAAGCCGGTGTAAAATTGGTTTCGGGCAGTACCGGATGGATGGCCGAGCATGGTGACGAGATAAAAGAACTTTGCGAGAAAGAGGGAAAGACCCTGTTCTGGTCTTCTAATTTCAGCTTGGGAGTAGCCATTTTCTCCGCCGTCAACAAATACCTGGCAAAGATTATGAACCAGTTTCCGGCATACGACGTGACTATGAGTGAAACGCACCATATTCACAAACTCGATGCACCAAGCGGAACCGCCATCACTCTGGCCGAAGGCATTCTTGAAAATCTGGATCGCAAAAGCCATTGGGTAAAAGAAGAAGCCGCAACAACGGATGAACTGCCGATCCACTCCATCCGCGAAGGAGAAGTATTCGGAATCCACACCGTTCGTTACGATTCTGCCGCCGACAGCATTTCGATTACCCATGATGCCAAAAATCGCGGTGGGTTTGCCTTAGGCGCCATTTTAGCAGCCGAATATACAGCCGGTAAACAAGGATATTTAGGAATGAGCGATCTCTTTCCGTTTTTAGCCGACGAACCTTCGAAGCCGAGTTCTAAATAAACAAAAAACTATAATCATGAGAAAAGCAACGCGCGCACAATGGATTAAATGTGCCATCGCTATCATCCTTTACCTGATCTTCCTGGTATGGGTGAAAAGTTGGTGGGGACTCATCGTAGTACCTTTCATCTTCGACATTTACATTACCAAGAAAGTCCCCTGGTCCTTTTGGAAAAAATCGAAAAACCCGACCGTACGCAGTGTTATGAGCTGGGTAGATGCCATCGTTTTTGCTTTGGTAGCCGTATACTTTGTGAATATATATATATTCCAGAATTATCAGATCCCTTCTTCCTCTTTGGAGAAATCTTTGTTAGTGGGTGATTTCCTGTACGTCAGCAAGATGAGTTACGGCCCCCGGGTACCGAATACCCCCCTCTCCATGCCGTTGGCACAGCACACACTACCTATTATCAACACCAAATCATACATCGAGTGGCCTCAATGGGAATACAAGCGTGTTCCCGGATTCGGAAAAGTCAAAATGAATGATATCGTGGTATTCAATTTCCCGGCCGGCGATACCGTCGCCATCAACTATCAGCAAACGGACTTTTACGACAACATCGTTTATCGGGAAGGTAAAAGGCTGTATCCCAACCAAATCAATATGGATAGCCTCAGCCGCCAACAACAGCGTATCGTATACGACCTCTATCGCAATGCCGGAAGAAAATATGTACTTTCCCATCCCGAAGAGTTCGGTAAGCTTATCTACCGTCCGGTAGACCGTCGGGAGAATTATGTGAAACGTTGTGTCGGATTACCGGGAGATACATTACAGATCAAAGACCGCATCATATACATAGACGGTAAAGCACAGGAAGAACCGGAAGATATCCAATTCTTCTACAAAGTGGAAGCTACCGGAAACATCATACCGGCCGCCTTCCTGCATGATGAATTGGGATTGAGCAATGAAGATACGCAAGACTATCAGCCGGGAGCCACTACTTTCTACCTGCCTCTGACCAAAAAAGCACGCAATACACTGCTCGGCCGCAAGGATCTTGTCACTGCGATAGACCCCATTCCTACGAGACCATTACATGACCTCTATCCACAAAATCTATACACAAACTGGACAGTAGACAATTACGGCCCTATATGGATACCGTCCAAAGGTTCTACCATCACATTGACCATGGACAACCTGCCGCTTTATGAAAGATGCATCGTTGCCTACGAAGGCAATAAGCTGGAAGTAAAAGAAGACGGCATTTACATCAACGGACAAAAAACGGATAAATATACTTTCGGGATGGACTACTACTGGATGATGGGTGACAACCGCCACAACTCACAAGATTCCCGCTATTGGGGATTCGTGCCCGAAGATCATGTAGTCGGTAAACCCATCGTCGTATGGCTGTCTTTGGATAAAGACCGCGGATGGTTCAACGGCAAAATCCGTTGGAACCGTATCTTTAAATGGGTAAAATAGTAATTATTCAATCGATCAATGCGCCAATGTATGCATTGGCTGTACTATGAAGAGAAACCTGAAATGGATAATCGCCTTAACCGGAGCAATAATCATCGTACTATTGCTCCGTGGTTTTGCTTTTACCTCCTGTCTCATTCCTTCGGCAGGGATGGAAAATTCTCTTTTTCGCGGCGAACGCATATTGGTCAATAAGTGGAGCTACGGACTCCGCCTGCCTGTCATGTCCCTTCTCTCCTACCATCGATGGGGAGAACGGAAAATCCGGAAAGAAGATATTGTTGTTTTCAATAATCCCGCCGCCGTAACGGAACCGGTCATTGATAAACGGGAAGTGTTCATCAGCCGTTGTATAGGTGTGCCCGGCGATACTTTGCTGGTCGATTCTATTTTTTCCATCGTATCGTCCCGAAGTGCCTCCGCCCCCGACCGGAAAAGGCTGTATGTCTATCCACGAGAAAAAGAACAACTGCTGGATTCTCTCCTATCCATCTTATCCATCACTCCGAATGACCTGATGGGACAAGATTCCATCAACAACGTACGGAGTTTCAGCCGCTATGAATACTATTTACTGGAACAAGCCATGAACGGCAACAATTGGATACATCTGCTGGAACCCGGTCAAGAGAAACAGATAGCCAACCCGTTGATTATCCCGGGAAAAGGAAAGGCCATACGGGTATACCCGTGGAATAAAACCCTCCTTCGCAACACATTGGTACTGCATGAAGGGAAACAGGCCGAAATCAAGAACGATACATTATATGTGGAAGGACATGCCGTACAGCATTGTTATTTCACAAAAGATTACTATTGGATGGTCTCCGACAATTCCATCAACCTGTCCGATTCACGTCTCTTCGGTTTTGTCCCGCAGGACCATGTCATAGGAAAAGCCGCTTTCGTCTGGTTTTCTAAAGAAGACGGGAGCGGGCTATTCAACGGATACCGATGGAACCGTTTCTTCCAGCCGGTAAGATGAATGAGGGATTTATGATTTTTGAATTATGAATTATGATTTATGATTTATGAATATAGAAAGATGAAAACTGCATACTTATCTTCCGCCTATCTGGCTCCTGTAGAATACTACACTAAGTTAGTAACTTATGATAAAATCTACATCGAGCAACATGACCATTACATGAAGCAGACCTATCGCAACCGTTGCACCATTGCCGGCCCGGACGGGGAAATAGCGCTTTCTATTCCTATCATAAAGCCGGAAAACCTGAAATGCCCGATGAAGGACATTCGTATCTCCGATCACGGTAATTGGCGGCATATGCATTGGAATGCCATAGAATCAGCTTACAACAGCACACCGTTTTTTGAATATTACAGGGACGACTTTTATCCTTTCTACGAGAAGAAATATGTATTTTTAGCCGATTTCAACGAGGAGCTATGTCACCTTATCTGCCAACTGGCAGACATTCAACCGGACATCACACGAACGACAGAATACAAAACGGACTTTACTCCGGATGAATACGATTTCCGGGAAGCCATTCATCCCAAGAGAGATTTCCGGCAGACAGATCCGGAATTCATCCCCCGCGCCTATTATCAGGTATTCGAGCATCGAAATGGTTTCCGCCCAAATTTAAGTATCATAGACTTGCTGTTCAACATGGGCCCTGAAAGCCTGTTGATACTACAACCGGAAGCAAAAAGCAAATAAGAAATAACTTCCAACAAAAAAGAGGTCAGAAACAAATATTTCACCTCAAAATAAAGGCAGGAAAGAAACCGGAGTTTCCTTTCCTGCTTCCATGTCCTAAAGTAAATTGTGAAAAAACTCTTTCCTCCTGCCTTAAAACCGTCTATCACTTCTTTTAGAAGGATTCTGACCAGCGGACAGGGAAAAGAAGAACATGAAGCCTCCAATAACCACAGTGTAGCCTATGATGCACAAGTCATTGCTTTTGCCATGTATGCCGGAAACAAGACTACAGCCAGCCGGTTCATCAAGGAGTTTCCGGAATTCTCTTGAACAACCCATATCCTCAAAGCCCGTCCGGTCCCAATCGATTAGTCCGACGAGCTTTTCTTATGCCCCGCAAAACAGATGTAACACATCTTCCACCTTTCAAAAAGAAAAAAATCATTTCGTCCACATCACTCCAAGAAAATCCCAATTTTTCCACTTTATAAAAAAGTATATCCCCCTCCGTTTCATCGATATCAAATATTTTTGCGATGATCAAAACATGTGAAACTTTATAAATCAATCGATTATGAGAAACTATTGGAGGATTATCCTTTCCTTATTTTTAATCGGCAATGCTTTATCCGTCCAAGCTGCCGTCAAATCCTTTACCGAAACATTTGTTCTTTATACCGACTCGGAAGGATTAACCACTGCATACAATGAAGGTTGGTGTCTGGACGGAAAAGGTTCGGGCACATTCGGATATTATTCATCACGTTCCGGCACATTTCCCGACCCGTTAGACGATGGTACCATTACAATGGAATCGGACTGGCTGGACGTCAAAGGAGCCGGCAACAATAAAGGAGCGGTCTTCACTGTCACAGGAATTTCCGGATTGAAGCTCGCATTTCAAAGCGGCAGTTCGGTAACCCGTTACGTCCGTGCCGATATATCCGGTACTTCCGGCGCAAACATTACTTTAAAAGGAGGTAATGACGGTACAGAGGGCAGCATGCTGGAAACTTCCGAACTGATTCCCGCCGAGCAATACACGATTACCATCACATCCTGGGCAGACGAAGAATGTACCAGTGGCGCTGACAGCCGTTTGTATTATGTGGCTTTCATGGTAAATTCTGCCGATCTGCCTGCAGCAGCCTATGTTTACGATTCCCAGTATGCCAATTATTCAATATCCAAAGACCCGGTCTATCTGACACTGACAAAATCCTATAAGGTAACAGCCGTCGATGCAAACAATTACAATTCTGTTCCGGGTACTTATTACACAGAGACTTTAAAGGATTATGACCTGGTAGTTGCTTCCGAGTCCGTTGCCAGTACGAATAAATTCGGTATTGCCTTGGCCGGCCTTGCAGGCAAAGTACCGATGCTAAACCTGAAGGCATTCTACTACGGAAGCAGTTCATGGAACTGGGCGACGGCCGCCAATCCGACGGCAGGAGCTACCGGATGGAATCAGATTATTGTAGCCGATGCATTTAAAACCCATCCTCTCTTTGCAGATATCGACTTCACAAACGCCATCACCCTCTTTGACGGTACCGCAAAGACAAGCAACAATGTACAGAGCTACCATTCCCCCAAAGAAATCATCTCCGCAGACGATGTGCTGGCAACCAATGGTGCAAACGGATACAATGCCATTCACGAACATAAGCAAAGTAATGGTAAAAACACCTATATACTGATTCCCCTTTCGTATTCTGCCATCGAGACATTGACTCCGGATGCGAAAACACTGATTGCCAATGCGGCATCCTATGTAGCGGCTACTAAAAGCGAATACACCGCACCGGCCCAAGTAGAAGCTCCCGTCATCAGTTATGACAGTGACAATAAGGTGACTATCAGTTGTCCTACCAAAGGAGCTACCATCTATTACGGCAAAGATGTTTCCGCCCTGTCTGCATCTGCATCCGTTTATACGGAAAGCTTCTCTTTGGGCGTCACGACAACAGTCAGAGCCATCGCCGTAAAAGAAGGCATGCTTCCATCCGAAGAGGTTTCCGAATACATTGAAATCATCAGAGAATGCGGCCCGCAAGTACTCGACCCGGAGCGTCTGAACCGAGGTACCATTGCCACGTACACCAATGACGGCATGTTAGTCAGTTGGCGTTGGCTCGCCACCGATCCGGACGACATCGTTTTCAATGTATACCGCGACGGAACGAAGCTGAACTCGCAACTCCTGTCCTCACGCACCAATTATCTGGATGCCGAAGGTTCGGTTAATTCTAATTACACGGTCGAAGCAGTGAGTGGCGGTAAGATCATTGAGACTTCTACGGCATTGGTTCTGGAGAAAGGGTATCTGAATATTCCTCTCGACCGCCCGGCAGGAGGTACAGTTCAAGGCAGCAGCTATACTTACACCCCCGGTGATGCCAGCGTAGGCGATGTGGACGGAGACGGCGAATATGAAATCATCCTGAAATGGGATCCTACCAATCAATGCGACAACGGGCAGAACGGTAGCCAAAACTATACCGGAAACGTTTATCTGGACTGTTATAAACTGAACGGGACAAAATTATGGCGTATCGACTTAGGCGTCAACATACGTGCGGGCGCCCACTATACCCAATTCATGGTTTATGACCTGGACGGCGACGGAAAAGCCGAAGTAGCCTGCAAGACCGCCCCGGGTACCATTGACGGAAAAGGAAACAATGTAATCATGGGTAGTGATGACCCTAAGGCCGATTATCGCGGAACGCACGGCGGCAAACAAGGAGTTATCAAAACCGGACCGGAATATCTGACGGTTTTTGAAGGCGCTACCGGTAAAGAACTGTCTACAGTAGCCTATGAGCCGAGCCGTAACATCCTTTCAGATTCGGCATGGGGAGACAGCTTTGGCAACCGCTGTGAACGCTATCTGGCCTGCGTTGCCTATCTGGATGGGAAAAAGCCGAGCCTTGTGATGTGCAGAGGCTATTATACAGCCGCTTACCTGTGCGCTTGGGACTTTGACGGGAAAGAACTGAAAAAAAGATGGTTGCACGCATCTACTACGAAAGGAAAAGGAGCCTATGGTGAAGGTGCCCATAGCCTTACAGTAGGTGACGTAGACGGTGACGGATGCGATGAAATTGTTTATGGAGCCTGTTGCATCGACCATGACGGAAGCGTACTCTACCGCACCGGATTGGGCCATGGCGATGCCCTTCATTTAGGTGATTTCATTCCCGACCGTGAGGGTTTGGAAGTGTTCATGGTACACGAAGAAAAATCTGCTGCCTACGGTTTCGAGATGCGTGATGCCCAAACCGGTGAAATCCTTTCCGGGAGAAAGATGGGCTCAGATATTGGCCGTGGTCTTTGTGCAGATATCGATTCCCTCTCCCGTGGAGCCGAATATTGGTCATTGGCAAAGTTTAATATGACCAGTGACGGCAAGTATAACAGCATCACTTTCGACTGCAACGGCGACTCCATCTCCACCAAACGCCCGTCTGTCAATTTCCGCACTTACTGGACAGGTAATCTATCCGAAGAATTGCAGGAAAAAGGAGTCATCTCGCAATGGGTAAACAAAACATCCAGTTGTACTACCGTTACCGACTTTGTTTCCACTTACGGCTGTGGAGTGAATCTGATAAAAGATACCCCCTCTCTGCAAGCCGATATTTTGGGAGACTGGCGCGAAGAGTGTATCTATTATGACGAAAAGACCAAAAGCAATCTGATGATTTTCTCAACTCCGTTTACATCTCCTTACCGTGTTCCCTGCCTGATGCACGACCATATTTACAGAATGTCTATCTGCTGGCAGAACGTGGCTTATAACCAACCGCCTCATTTAGGATACTATCTGCGCGACTACGTCAAATACCAGCAATCCAACCCTACGGGTATATCACGGCCAGTCCTGACGGATGAACAAAGTAATGTTGAGATTCCTTTCACTCTGATTTCCGATGGCATTGTTATCCGGTATACAGATATGGACAATGCCTCCTCCAGCATCCGCGTCTACTCTTTAGACGGATTGTGCGTATATCATGTCACAAACCGACTTCAAGGAAGCGGAGAAATCAAACTGGAAGGTCTGGAAGGACTTAAAAAAGGCGTTTACCTGCTTTCTGTAGTCGTTGATGGAGTAAAGACCGTCAGAAAGATCATACAGTAAAAGACGATTAATTGAAAGATAAGCCCATCATTGGCAAATTGATTGCCGATGATGGGCTTATCTGTGTTATTCCACCAAAGCAACTCATCGTTTCAACCTATTGAAACGATGAGTTGCATACTGAAGAAACGGACAGTGCCAACGTATTGAAACGAATGGTTGCATACCGAAGAAACAAACTGTTTCAAACCGGTTGAAACTACCCCGCTATCTTCTTATTTCAATTCGAAAGGAACCACTCCTCTGATATCGGCAGCAGAAGCGGCAATCACAGCTTCGAACTTACCCGGTTCCGCTATCCACTCATGCTTAGCGTCATCAAAAAAGCTCAGAGCATCTTTGGCAACAGTAAAAGAGACCTTCTGCTCCTCGCCCGGTGCGAGCTTCACTTTCCGGAAACCTTTCAACTCTTTTACCGGTCGCGGCAAAGAGGATTTCTTATCACTAATATAAAGCTGCACGACCTCTTGCCCTTCACGGTCGCCGGTGTTCTTTACAGTAACCGTAAAAGTAATCGTATCGTCGGCCGTCATCGTCTTTTTATCGGCAACAGGCTTACCATATTCAAAAGTAGTATAACTCAGTCCGTGACCAAACGGGAAAAGCGGCTTCGCTTTCTTCTGTTTGTCGGCCCAACGATAGCCTACAAAGATGCTCTCATTGTATTTCTCATTCACAATGTCACCCACCTTTTCACTGCCGGGATATTCACCCAACTGATGGGCAGGTACATCCTCCAAACGGGCAGGAAAAGTGAAAGGCAATTTCCCGGAGGGGTTTACATCACCCATCAATACGGCAGCGATGGCATTTCCGGCCTCCGACCCCAAGAACCAAGCCTGCAAAACCGCCGGAACTTCCTTGATCCAAGGCATCGCTACGGCATTGCCGGAAACATTGACCACGACTAAATTCTGATTTACCTTGACCAATTCCGTGATAACCCTGTCCTGACCGTACGGCAAACCAAGACCGGTACGGTCAGAGTCTTCGCAATCCTGATGCGCACTCTTATTCAATCCGCCAATGAAAATAACATAATCGGCTTCACCGGCCACCCGGACAGCTTCGGCAATCAATTCTTCCGGGCTACGGTCATCTTTCAAATTCTGCCCGGAAACAACGCCGTTGTATTCGCCACTGGCATCCCCCACATATCCACGGGCATAAACCACTTTCGCACGATTACCGACACGATTGCGTATACCATCCAACGGAGAAATTTCCCGCTGTACCTTCAAAGAAGAGGAACCACCTCCCACAGTCATCATCTTCACGGCATTCTCGCCTATCACGGCAATCTTCTTTGTTTTAGCTAAATCGATGGGCAACAGGTTACCATTGTTTTGCAGCAATACGATACCCGCTTCCCCTATCTTACGGGCTGCATCATAATGCTCCGGAGACCGCATGGCACCATAAGGCCGGTTACGGTCCATCGTTGTACGGAAAGCCAGACGAAGAATGCGGCGCACTTTATCATCCAGTTCCTTTGTGCCTGCTTTACCCGATTGGATACGTTCAAGGTAAGGATCCGCTAAATAATAATTATCATAAGCATTGCTTGCCCCGTTGGAAAGACCGTCTGTCCAGCTACCGAATTCCATATCGAGTCCGTTGGTTATCGCCTGGTCTGTATCATGCACACCGCCCCAGTCGGATACCACCACTCCATCAAATCCCCATTCACCTTTCAGGATGTCATTCAGCAGATATTGATTGTGACAGGCATGCTGGCCTTTGTATAAGTTGTACGCCCCCATGATACTCCACGCTTTGCCCTCCTGCACAGCCGCTTTGAAAGCCGGGAGATAGATTTCATAAAGGGCGCGGTCGTCTACGATGACATTTGTGGTATGGCGGTTCACCTCCTGATTATTCAATGCATAATGTTTCACACAAGCGGCTACTCCGTTCTGCTGTACTCCCTGCACATAAGGAACGACCATACATCCGGCCAGATAAGGATCTTCGCCCATATATTCAAAATTGCGCCCGTTCAACGGGGTACGATAGATGTTCACTCCCGGTCCCAGCAGCACGGTTTTATTGCGATAACGCGCTTCCTCACCGATGCTTTTGCCATAGAGCATAGACATATCGGTATCCCAGGTAGCGGCCAGACAGGTCAATGCCGGAAAAGCCACACAAGAGTCATTGGTCCATCCTGCCTGGTCCCATTCATCCCATAACACTTCGGGACGTATGCCGTGAGGACCGTCTGTCATCCAAAACTCAGGGATTCCCAAACGAGCCACGCCCGGAGAACAGAATTTAGACTGTGCATGCGTGACCGCAATCTTTTCCTCCAGTGTCATTCGAGATAAGGCATCCTCTACTCTCTCTTCAACAGGTTTGCTATCGTCCAGATAGACGGGTGTCTGTGCCAATACCGGCAGAGCAACCAGGGATAAACCCAATAAGACTGATTTTGCTTTCATGATATGATCTATTGTATATAGTTAATCAAAGGAAATTTATCATTCATACATACTTCCCGAATATGGCCGCATATTCTCGCTTTCCGGTATTCAACCGTATTTCATTTTCCTACTGTCTCCTATCTATAAATCAACGTCGACAGATATTCTTCCGCAAACATCTCATTCGCCACTTCCAACAGATCGTCTGCCGTCAGTGCTTCGATCCGCTTACAGACCACTGCCAGATTCTCAAACTTATTATAATGCAGAAAGGTTTTAGCCATACTCAGTGCATTGTTCTCAAAATTATCCGAAGCAACACAAATCTGACCGATCAACTGCTTCTTGGCTGCCGCCAATTGCGAAGAGGTCATTTTCATGTCACGCATCCGTTTCAATTCCTTATAGGTCAGCCTCAGGCAGGTATCCACGTCTTCCGGATCTGTCCCGAAGTAGATGCAGAAAGCACCCGTATCCGTATAAGAGGTAAGATTAGACTCTACATTATACACCAATCCGCGACGCTCGCGCAAAGCAACATTCAAGCGGCTATTCATACCCGGACCTCCCAAAATATTATTCAGCAGATAAAGGGCTGTACGTTTGTCGTCATAAGCATTGTAAGCACGGGCTCCCAGCATCACATGTGCCTGATGGGTGTCTTTGGGGATAACCAGATATTCAGGCACATACAGAGGAGGCGGAGTACGTACCCCCTTTACCTCACCAGCCGGTATATCCGCCATCCATTTTTCGAGCATATCGACCAGCTTTCTGAAATCGACCTTTCCCTGAACAAAGAAAACCATGTTGGAGGGCTGATACAACCGCCTTGTAAAATCCAAAGCATCGGATGTACGAAACCGCCTCAACAACTCCGGCCGCCCTAAAATGTTGCGCCCCAACGGATGTCCACGAAAGATCATATCTTCAAAATCATCGAAAATAAGTTCCGAAGGATTATCTTCATAAGACTGTATTTCGTCAATGATCACTTCGGTTTCCCTTTCTATCTCCCTTTGAGGAAAAGTAGAACGAAATACAATATCTACCAGTAATTCCACTGCCCGGGACAGATCATCGGTCAGAAAAGCAGAGTAGACTACCATTTCCTCTTTATTCGTGTAAGCGTTCAAGTCTCCTCCCACCGCTTCCATCCTATTCAATATATGCCAGGCTTTCCGTTTCTGTGTTCCTTTAAAGATAAGGTGTTCTACAAAATGTGCCATTCCCTGCTCATTCTCAGCTTCATCCCGGGTTCCGGCATTAACAGCAAAACCACAATAAGTCACGTCAGAAGCAACAGGTTTACAAATAACTCTCAACCCATTCGACAGAGTTTTCTCCACCTGTTCCGTTAGTAAATTCTTCATTCTCAAGACTAAGTTTTATTGATGCCACAAAAATACAATAAAACTTATTGTCGTTTATAGAAAATTGCAGATATTTGTAGACTATAACAGCGACAACGTGTATGGAAAAGATAGGAATATTCTGTTCTGCATCGGGAAACATTGACAAAATGTATTTCGATATGGCCGGCCGGATAGGCAAATGGATGGGAGAAACAGGAAAAACTCTTGTATATGGCGGTGCCAGTCTCGGACTTATGGAATGTGTAGCGCAAGCAGTAAAAACAAACGGCGGCCACATTATCGGCGTAGTCCCTGCCAAACTCGAAGAGAACGGAAAAGTGAGCGCATTGCCCGACCGTATCATCAACACCCGCAATCTTAGCGACCGTAAGGACATGATCGTAGAAGAATCGGATGTACTCGTTGCCCTCCCCGGAGGTGTAGGTACCCTCGATGAAATATTTCATGTGATGGCAGCCGCATCGATCGGTTATCACCACAAGAAAGTGATCTTTTATAATGAGGACGGCTTTTATGACACCCTATTGAAAGCACTCAAGGAGATCGAAGAAAAAGGATTTGCCCGTCAGCCGTTCTCGACTTACTACGATGTAGCCAACACGCTGGAAGAGTTAAAACAAATAATAACAACCATATGATAGAATCCATCAAAGACCTTTTGCAAAAGGAAGCACAAGCCGTGCTGAACATCCCCATAACAGATGCGTATGAAAAGGCGGTAAACCTGATTATCGAACAAATACACATCAAAAAAGGCAAGTTAGTGACCAGTGGTATGGGAAAGGCCGGACAAATAGCCATGAACATCGCAACGACCTTTTGCTCTACGGGCATCCCCTCCGTTTTTCTGCATCCGAGCGAAGCGCAACACGGAGATTTGGGCATCTTGCAAGAAAATGACCTGTTATTACTCATCTCCAACTCCGGCAAAACACGCGAGATTGTGGAACTGACCCAACTGGCTCATAATTTGAACCCGAATTTGAAGTTCATCGTTATCACAGGAAATCCGGACAGCCCCTTGGCTGATGAATCGGACGTTTGTCTCAGTACCGGTAAGCCGGCAGAGGTATGTACATTAGGAATGACTCCTACCACATCGACTACCGTTATGACCGTCATCGGCGACATTCTGGTGGTACAGACCATGCAAAAGACCCAATTCACCATTGAAGAATATTCCAAACGCCATCACGGCGGCTATCTTGGAGAAAAATCAAGAGAACTATGCGTAAAGTAATCGGTATCGGTGAAACGATCCTCGACATTATTTTCGAAGGAAACCAGCCTTCGGCCGCCGTACCGGGCGGTTCTGTATTCAATGGTATCGTCTCGTTGGGACGGGCAGGAGTAAATGTCTCTTTTATCAGCGAAACAGGAAACGACCGCGTAGGAAACATCATCCTGCAATTCATGCGTGAAAACAACATACCGACAGACCACGTCAATGTATTCCCGGATGGAAAATCACCCGTATCACTCGCATTCCTGAATGAGCACAGTGATGCGGAATACATTTTTTATAAAGACTACCCCAAACAAAGGCTCGACGTCCTGTTTCCGGAAATCCATGAAGACGATATAGTAATAGTCGGTTCGTATTACGCCCTTAACCCTGTGCTTCGCGACAAGATACTGGAATTGCTGGAAACGGCAAAAGAGAAGAAAGCGATCATCTATTACGATCCCAATTTCCGGAGTTCACATAAGGACGAAGCTATCAAGCTGACATCAACCATCATCGAGAATCTGGAATATGCCGACATTGTACGCGGATCGGCAGAAGATTTCTTCTATATGTACGGCCTGAATGACGCAGACAAGATATATAAAGATAAGATCCAGTTCTATTGCCCGAACTTCATTTGCACCGCAGGAGCCGAACAGATCTCATTACGTACCAGAAATTGCAGAAAAGAATATCCGATAGAACCGTTAAAGGCCGTCAGCACAATCGGTGCAGGGGACAACTTCAATGCAGGACTTATTTATGGGATGTTGAAATACGACGTGCGTTATCGTGATCTCGACAATCTGGACGAAAACACCTGGGATAAAATCATCCGGCACGGTAAAGACTTTGCAGCAGAAGTGTGTAAGAGCTTTAACAATTCAATTTCAAAAGAATTTGCAAAGAGCCTGTAATACCAACATATCGCCACGGAATAATGTGAGAATCCCGTTTTCCCTCCCGGTCATGCATCATTCTGTGGCAATATATCCACGTTAAAAACCCTATACTTTGGCTAATAATCGCAAAGGAATTATATTGTGCGCCAGTAATTCCTATCTTTGCATATAGAGTTATTAGACAAATTATACTATGTATAAGAACCTGTTAAGCTGGCTGACCGTCCTCGTGCTGTTTCCATCCTGCTCCAAAACTCCGCCGAATATCTCGGTTGTCTGTGAGGAGAACAACGTAGGAAACTGCATCATCAAATGGGAAACCGCCCCTCTCATACACGGGCAGGTGAAAGTTTATGCATCCGCCAATCCGGAGTTAATCCCGGAAACAATGCCGATTGCGGCCGCTCCCATTTCTGAAGGGAAAATGGTCATTGTCACAGACGACCCCTCCCGACGCTACTATTATACAATGGTATTCAATAATAAATACCGCGTGAAGGTGGCTACCCGTAACATCAATATCCCCGGAATACAAAATTTCCGCGACTTAGGAGGATACAGATCCTCCACTACAGGGAAAAATGTCCGTTGGGGAATGCTCTACCGTTCTGCACAAATCGACAGTTTAGGTTGTGCCGCACGCCGGGAGTTGAGAAATATGGGCATAAGGACCATCATCGACCTCCGTACTCCCGAAGAGCTGAATAACTATCCGCAGATCCAGAAAGGTTTCAATGTGGTGCATATTCCTATCGCTACGGGAAATATGGAGAAAGTGTTGCAGGGAATACAGGAAGGGAAAATAAAAGGCGACACAATCAACCGGATCGTGGAACGCATGAACCGCGAATTGGTAATAAACTATCGCGATGAATACAAAAAATTATTTGAACTTCTGCTCGATCGCAGTAATTATCCGGCCATCATCCACTGTTCTTCCGGCAAAGGACGTACGGGCATTGCTTCTGCACTCGTGCTCGCCACATTGGGTGTAAACGAAGATATCATCATGCAGGATTACCGCCTGAGCAATGATTATTTCAACATTCCCAAAGCGTCTAAGTATGCCTACAAGCTTCCGGTGAATTCGCAAGAAGCCATTACCACCGTCTATACAGCCAAAGAGGATTTTCTGAATGCAGCGAAAGAAGAGATCGAACGGACCTATTCCGATATCCCCACTTATCTGCGGAAAGGACTTGGGCTAACTGCGGAAAATATAGAGAAACTACAAAACATTATGCTCGAATAATTTGTAATTTATAATTCATAATTCATAATTAATCTCTATCTTTGCCACCGAATATAAAGATATACAGAGATTTAATGAAGACATTTGAAGAGCTTGGCGTTTCTCCTGAGATACGTAGAGCAGTCGAAGAAATGGGATATGAGAATCCCATGCCGGTACAAGAGGAAGTGATTCCGTACCTTTTAGGAGAAAATAATGATGTAGTAGCTCTTGCCCAAACGGGAACAGGGAAGACAGCCGCATTTGGTTTGCCGCTGATACAACAGATTAACGTAAAAAACCGTGTTCCCCAATCACTTATCCTTTGCCCTACACGGGAGCTTTGCCTGCAAATAGCGGGTGATTTGAACGATTATTCCAAATACATTGACGGACTGAAAGTACTGCCCGTATATGGCGGATCGTCGATAGACAGCCAGATACGTAGTTTGAAACGCGGTGTACATATCATAGTAGCCACTCCGGGACGTTTGCTGGACTTGATGGAACGTAAAACCGTTTCACTGTCTACCATCAGCAACGTCGTAATGGACGAAGCGGACGAAATGTTGAATATGGGATTCACAGACAGTATCAATGCTATTCTGGCAGATGTTCCCCAAGAACGCAATACGCTCCTTTTCTCAGCGACCATGAGTCCGGAGATTGCCCGTATTTCCAAAAAATACCTCCGCGACGCCAAAGAAATCACTATCGGCCGCAAAAATGAAAGCACCAACAGTGTAAAGCATATTGCATATATGGTGCAAGCGAAAGACAAATATGCCGTACTGAAACGCGTGGCAGACTATTGCCCGCAGATATACGGCATCGTTTTCTGCCGTACCCGTAAAGAGACACAGGAAATTGCCGACAAACTGATGCAGGAAGGTTACAATGCCGACTCACTGCATGGCGAACTCTCACAGGCGCAGCGTGACGCCGTTATGCAGAAGTTCCGCCAACGGAATATCCAAATCCTTGTAGCTACAGACGTAGCCGCACGCGGATTGGACGTAAACGACCTTACACATGTGATCAATTACGGCCTGCCAGACGATACGGAAAGTTATACCCACCGTAGCGGACGTACCGGACGTGCCGGGAAAACCGGAATTTCCATTGCCATCGTCAATATGCGCGAGAAGGGCAAAATGCGCGAAATAGAGCGTATCATCGGCAAAAAGTTCATCATGGAGCAGGTACCCACAGGGAAGCAAATCTGTGAGAAACAACTCATCAAGGTAATTGATGATATCGAAAAAGTAAAGGTCAATGAAGAGGAGATTGCCGACTTTATGCCCGATATTTATCGTAAACTGGAATGGTTGAGCAAAGAAGACGTTATCAAACGTATGGTATCGATGGAGTTCAACCGTTTCTTAGAGTACTATCGTGACCGTGAAGAAATACAAACAGCTACCGACAGCCGTGGTGAACGTGGAAGCCGTGAAGATCGCGGAGGTCGTGAAGGTGGCAGCCGCAAGGCAGCACCGGGATTCACCCGCCTGTTCATCAACTTGGGTAAGATGGATAATTTTTTTCCCAGTGAACTGATCAGCCTGCTGAACAGTAACACCCGTGGACGTATTGAGTTGGGGCGTATCGATCTGATGAAAAACTTCTCTTTCTTTGAAGTAGAAGAAAAAGAGACTCAGAATGTAATAAAAGCCTTAAATCGCGCAAACTGGAACGGTCGCAGGGTTTCGGTCGAAATTGCCGGAGAAGAGGGCGGAGAAGGCCGTAGAAACAGCGACAGAAGCAATGATAAAAGTGGCGTCAAAGGTAGAAACGGCAGAAGTAAAGATACTCAAAAAGATAATTCCACATCGGCATCAGCTAAACCGCGCAAAGAAAAAGCAAGCAAAACGCCTGCTTCCACCGACAGCAAGAAGCAAAAGCCAAGCCGTGAAGAACGCGGTTATAAAAATGCACGTGGAAAGAAAGACGATTGGAAGCAATTCTTCAAAGATGAAGAACCGGATTTCAGTGAAGAAGGCTGGGCACGCAGAAAACCAAAGAAAAAATAAGAATATCCTTTTCAGCAAAGGAAGTGAGACTGTTTCCAATCAGGGATTCAGTCTCTTTTTTTTCGGAACAGCACTCTATTTAAGTTCAACCCGGCAATAAGAACCATACGGCATAACTTCTCCTCTTCCGGGAAGGAACATCCATAAAGAACGGCGGCCGATAGGATAAAAGTTATGTAGGACTCAAGTTATTTTATTACCTTTGCGGCGTTTTTCAAAACAATGAACCCTATTCCTTAAAGTATGAATAAATTAAACGGTTTTCTCTACGGACTGCTGTCTTCGGCATCTTTCGGCCTCATTCCGCTATTCACCATTCCGGTGATGCGGCAAGGGATGCAGTTCGAATCAATTTTATTATACCGGTTTGCTTTTGCCACACTGGCACTGGGGCTTATCTTGTTACTCGACGGACAATCTTTCCGTATCAACCGCCGGGATATCCCTTCACTCGTATTGTTGGCATTTCTTTATCTGATGTCCGCCGTATTCCTATTCTGGGGATATAAATTCATGGCGAGCGGCATCGCTACCACCCTTCACTTCATGTATCCGGTACTGACCACTTTGATAATGATGCTATTCTTCCGTGAAAAGAAATCCATCTGGCGTTTTCTGGCAATTATTCTCGCTGTAAGCGGAGTGTTTTTCCTGTCTCAAGGTGACGATTCGGGCAATATCACGATCACCGGCATTCTTATTGTCCTTCTTTCAGCTTTGGGATATGCACTTTATCTGGTAACCGTAAGTCAATTAAAAGTCGGCCAAATGAAAGGATTACGACTCACATTTTATGTATTTCTATTCGGAACTTTATTGCTTCTTGCAGGAATCAATGCCACAGGAGATATCCAACCTATCGGTAATTGGCACATAGCCGGGAATCTGATGATGCTCGCCATCATTCCAACCGTCATCTCCAATCTGGCACTGGTGAGAGCCGTGAAATGCATCGGTTCTACCCTTACTTCGGTTTTAGGAGCTATGGAACCGGTCACCGCCGTATGTGTCGGCATCTTTATGTTCGGAGAACCTTTCACAAGCAGCATCGGCTTGGGAATCGCCTTAATCATTACTGCAGTAACGGTAATAATACTAAAACGGTAAAGTCACCCGGCATTTACAAGATATTGACCGGCCATCCAGAGAGGAAGAATGTGCCAAAGCTCAACTTTAAAGAAAATGAATTTTTAATCTGAAACTTGATACCCTTCATCAATTGTTCATTTTAGCCTTGCCCCCCTCTTCTATTTGGAACCATTGATTTTCAGTTCCTTGATCAAATTGGCCGCCCCGCCATATTTCTCTATAATAAAAAGCATATAGCGCACATCCACACCAATGCAACGTTGCAAATCCGGTTCAAAAACAATATCACTGCTCATCGCTTCCCAATTTCCATCGAAAGCAAGCCCCAACAACTCACCTTTTGCATTGAACATCGCACTACCGGAGTTTCCGCCCGTAATATCGTTATTAGAGATAAAACATACCTTCATTTCTCCCTTTTCATCCGCATAACGTCCAAAATCTCCGGCACTGAACAGTTCCAATAAACGCGGGCTGACCTCAAAATCCGGATCTCCCTGATGATCACGCATCTTTTCGAATATTCCCATCGGAGTAGTATAATAATTATAAACCGCCCCATTGAACGGAGAATAGCTGCAAACTGTTCCAAAGCTAAGCCGCATAGTCGAATTGGCATCCGGATAAAAATTACGATCGGCATACATCCGGCGAACAGCCGCATTGAATAACCGCTCATCTCTCTCTATCTTTTCCGAAGCCTCCACTACCGCATGATTCATATCATAATAAGCCACAATAAGGTCGATACCTAACGAGATTGCAGGATCGTCGATGATATTGAACGTTGTATCACGTTCCAGAAAGCGTTTCAGGCCTCTTGGAGAAGTTATTTCCGAGCGGGCATACAAAGTGTCGATATAAGCCTGCTCATTGCCATTATAAAGTGTATCGATAGTCTGATACATCGGTGGCAGATACTTGGCAGGCACCTCTTCGCGATATTCTCTCAAAAGTGCTGTAAACACCTCCTTATCAATGTCAATATCCAGATTGGCATACTTTTCCAATAAACTTTTCAACCGTGCAACCACCTGCTTCTCCTCTGCTTCAAAATCAAAATTAAGAATTTCGAGCGACAACTGTACCAACTCCGGCCCGTTAATGAACGATTCACCGAAATAAGCCAGCGCCCGATTCACTTCCCGCCGACTCTTATAGTTCAATTCGAGCGAAGAGAGCAGATGCATCAGCTTTTCACGCTCAGCAGGAGTATTCTGAATCCATTGCCTCAATGTAGCTTCCAACTCCCGCTTCTTCTCAAGTACTTTCAGCTTACGGATCGCCTTGTTCGTTCCTATGCTGTTTTTCCAATAATTAGAACTTTCATCATACTTAGAAGCATACTTAATGCGGATATCGTCTCTACGATCCATCTCGCGCTTCCAGATAGCCTGTTTCACACCACGCACATCTATCATCGCCTGGTTCATGCCGTTCATCATCTCTTCAATGCCAAAAGAAGATAGAAAACGTTCCGTACTGCCCGGATAACCCAAAGTCATACAGAAAGAACCTTCCTTGTACCCATCCAATGAGACAGGAACTACATACGACGGGTGATAAGGCACATTATCGGGTGAATAATCGGCCGGTTCGTTCTTCTTATCGGCATAAATACGAAAAACCGAGAAATCACCGGTATGGCGCGGCCACATCCAATTATCCGTATCCCAACCAAATTTTCCAATAGAAGACGGAGGAGCAAATACCAGTCGCACATCGTTGAAATCGCGATAAACCGACAACCAAAATTCATTTCCGCCATAATAAGCATCAACTACCCCCACAAGTGTAGAGTCTTTGAGGCTCACCTCATCGGCTATCAAACGTGTAATGGAATCGACGGCCGCTATACGTTCCGGCTCGGTCATGGAGTCACGGGTTACCTTGAGCACGCGTTTCGTCACATCTTCCGTACGCAGTAAAAAACGGACATACAGTTCCGGATTAGGCAGTTCTTCTTCAAAAGTGCGGGCTACAAACCCCTCTTTCAAATAATCGTGTTCAACCGTAGAATGTTGTTGTACGCTACTGAAACCGCAGTGATGATTGGTAAAGACCAATCCGTCTTCCGAAACGACAACACCGGAACAAAATCCCCCGAAACTGACTACAGCATCTTTCAAAGAGGCTTTTTTAGGATTATAAAGTTTCTTAGCGGGCATCTGCAAACCAAGCTCTTTCATCGATTTCTGCGTTTGTTTATTCAAATTCCCTAACAGCCACATCCCTTCATCGGCATGGGCGGCCGATGAAAGGAAAAGAGCAATCATTGCAAATAGTTTAAGTTTCATTCAATTGGGGGATTAAGTGGACATTTTTTATAATTCAAATCAAAGAAGCATCATTCGGTTATCAGACGTAACTTCTTCGCTCCTACACGGGCTTGCAGCCATTCGGAGATTTTCTTCTTCTCACTTTCGCTCGGATGGCGGCCAAACTTCAACACAGCAAGTGCAACCGTATCCGTTTTCAACGAATCTACCGTAGTCTCCAAAGTATGAGAAATAGAGACCGCCGTCACCGAAGGATATAATACTTTCAATTCGGGTATGATGGTACGGCTCATTTCATCATAAGATTTATATTTCTCCAAGTTCTTCTCCAAAGCAGCGATCTTCTTTTGCTGTTCTTGCAAGCGCTGTTCACTGTTTTTGTAGAAGTCTTCCATCACCATAGCCCGTATAGACGAAATGTCCATCGCATCATTATTCATTCCCTGTAATACGATGAGCTTAGTCTCTTCCAACTTGTATCGCTCCATCTTACTACGCGCCAGCTCTATCGAGGCCTCAGGAACTTCCGGCCCGATAAGGACGACACGTATTTCGCGATGTTCATAACTCACCTTCTTGTCGAGTACCTGCGTATTCTCAAAGTTCAGTTCCGTATTGATGAAATGATTGGCAGCCGTTTCATAGAAAGTGCTCTTAATAATGCCAAAAGTCAGATAAACAGCCGGGCACATGGTAATAATGACAATAAGGATAATGTATTTGCGAACCGTTTTTTCCCGATTCTTATCTACAAATTCTTTTCGCTGAAAATGCATTACCCGCACACCGAGAAAGGTAGCCAGACTGATAAAGACAGAATTTATGAAATAGAGATAAAAAGCACCGAGAAAGTAAATCAGATTGCCGGATGCCAATCCGTATCCTGCCGTACAAAGTGGCGGCATCAATGCAGTGGCGATGGCAACACCCGGTATCACATTTCCTTTCTCCTTGGTAGAGAGAGCCACAACACCGGCCAATCCACCGAAGAGAGCTATAAAAACATCATAAATGGTAGGAGATGTACGCGCCAAGAGTTCCGATTGCGCCTCAGCAATAGGGGTAAAAAGAAAATAAACAGTAGCGGTGGTTACGCTGAATGCAGTCGTAATAAGAAAACTCTTCAAAGAGCGTTTCATCAGTTCAAAATCATTCATTCCAACGGAAAGCCCCACTCCCATAATAGGCCCCATCAACGGAGAGATCAACATCGCACCGATTATTACGGCAGTAGAGTTCACATTCAATCCCAATGATGCCATAAAAATGGCAAATATCAGAATCCACAGATTGGCCCCTTTGAATTCGACTCCCTTGCGGATGGAATCGATGGTTTCCAACTCATTATCTTTGTCCTTTCGTAAGTCAAGATACTCGCGGAGAAAGCTCTTTATGGCAAAAATGTTCCGATTGTCTGTTTTCATATTTTACCTCCTTAAAAAACGATTAATAACAGGGATTTGCTTCAATGGTAAGTCATGTTTAATAATATATGCTATAAATACAGCCAATAACACTGTACGGAAAAGCAAACGGAGTACTGTATTCTCCAAAGGCATCCATTCTCCCACAGCGTAGATGACCAATGCTAAAAGTACGTATCCACCGATACTTTTCAAATCATAATTTATCGGATATTTCTTTTGCCCGACAAAGTAAGACAGCAGCATGGCAACTGCGTATCCGGTGAAACCGGCCCAGGCACAAGCCACATAACCATAAACGGGAATAAGGAAAACGTTCATCAGAATAACAATCGTACAGGCCGTTATAGAAAAATAAGCACCCCACTTTGTTTCATCTGTCAGTTTATACCAGAAGGAAAGATTGAAATATACCCCCATAAACATTTCGGCAGCCATAACGATAGGAACTACCTTCAATCCTTCCCAATAGTCACGCCCGATGACATAACGAAGGATATCGAGATAAAACATCACTGCAAGAAATGCCAATAACGTGAAGATGATAAAGAACTTCATAGCCTGTGCATACATCTGCCGGTTGTCTTTCTCTCTGCTTTTGCCAAACACAAACGGTTCATAAGCAAAGCGGAATGCCTGTGTAAACATAGCCATGATCATGGCTATTTTACTTGTTGCACCATATATTCCCAACTGTACGGCCGCCTCTGCTTCATCGGGATAGACAAACGGGAAAATGATTTTATCGACAACCTGATTCAGTATACCTGCAATACCCAATATCAGAATGGGAAAGGAATAACGAAACATCCGCTTCACTAAATCACGGTCGAGCGTATAGCGGAAACCACGCAACTCAGATATCAGGCAGACCATCACCAACGATGTACAAATCAGATTGATCAGAAAAGCCGCACCGACATCGGTTCCTTTCATAAATACGAAATAAACAATATTCAATGCAATGCTGGCGAAGATAAACAGCATCTTCAAAGCGGCAAACTTAATAGGACGGTTCTTATAACGCAGGTAAGCAAAAGGAATGGCCTGAATGGCATCCATAGCTATTACTATCAGCATCATCCCCAAATACCAAGGATGCTCTTCATACCCCATCACACCGGCTATCGGCTTCAAAAACAACAGACAGACTGCCAGGAATGAAAGAGAAATCGATCCGACGGTAAGCAAAGTAGTAGAATAAACCCTTATAGGGTCATCGTCACCCTTATTGGCAAAACGGAAAAAACCGGTTTCCATACCACACGTAAGCAGAACAAGCAGTAACGCCGTAATTGCATACATATTCGTAATCACACCGTATCCTCCCGTAGAAGCAGGCATGGAAATAGTATAAATAGGCACCAGCAGATAATTGAGGAAACGCCCTACGATACTACTGACACCATAGATAGCGGTGTCTTTTGCCAATGATTTTAATCCGGCCATGTATTTTATTTACAATTAGACGATTTACTATCAGACGATTCAGAAATAATTTACGGTACAATTTCAATCGTAAGTCGTAAATCGTCTGATCGTAAATCAAAACAATGTTTGTTGACTATTATAAATACTCCGTCCCAAATGTTTATAAGCAAGCTCAGTTACTTCACGCCCGCGGGGAGTCCGTTTCAAGAACCCTTCTTTGATGAGAAACGGTTCATATACCTCTTCAATGGTTCCGGCATCTTCACCTAACGCGGTAGCAATGGTTGTCAATCCCACGGGGCCGCCTTTAAACTTATCGATAATGGTGCAGAGTATCTTGTTATCTATCTCATCCAAACCATATTTGTCAATATTCAATGCTTCGAGAGCAAAAGTAGCGATCTCCGTATCGATGGAACCGGAGCCTTTCACCTGTGCGAAGTCACGGACACGACGAAGCAGCGCATTGGCAATACGAGGCGTACCGCGACTGCGTGAAGCTATCTCGCCTGCTGCGGGTATCGAGCAAGGCACATCCAAAATAGCAGCCGAACGCCGGATAATATTACTTAACACGTCATCATCGTAATATTCAAGATGCAGGTTGATGCCGAAACGTGCACGCAACGGTGCTGTCAGTAAGCCGCTACGGGTAGTTGCACCTACCAAAGTAAACGGATTCAAATCAATCTGAATACTTCGTGCAGACGGCCCCTTATCTATCATTATATCGATACGATAATCCTCCATGGCAGAATACAAGTATTCTTCCACCACAGGAGACAAACGATGGATTTCATCGATAAACAGAACATCGTTGGGTTCAAGACTGGTGAGCACACCGGCAAGATCACCGGGTTTGTCGAGCACCGGACCGGAGGTGACTTTAAAGCCTACCCCAAGTTCATTGGCAATAATATTTGAAAGTGTAGTTTTTCCCAATCCGGGAGGACCGTGCAACAGCACATGATCAAGTGCCTCTCCACGGAGACGGGCTGCCTTTACAAAAATACGGAGATTCTCCACGACTTTATCCTGTCCGCTAAAATCCTCGAAACTAAGCGGACGGAGCGCATTTTCAAAATCCCGTTCTTTACTGGTCAGTTGTTGATTACGTATATTGAAATCTTCTTCCATAAAATTACATTCCCGTTCTTCTATATATAGAGGGCAAAGATAACATAATTCAAAGAAAGATGATGCCGGGGGGATAAGATAATTATTACCCCGGCGTAGAATTAAACCGGAAAAAGATTATTCCACAATCCACTTCTCTATATTTCGTGTCTCCGAACTAAAATTCACACCAATCCTGAGAAGTTCACGAGGATCGGATTCAAAAGGACGGGTATATTGCCGCTCATTGATTTGCTGCAATGCGGCCTCTGCCGTGCCATCTAATTTGAACTCCATAACATAAATAAATTTGTCCGTCTGTAAAACAAGATCAATACGTCCCTGTCCCGTATGGTACTCTACATGAACATAAAAGCCGATAAGTTTAAAGACGATAAAAAGGACATTTTGATAATGTAGCTCCAAATCACGGATCAATTCATAAGGAGTATCTGCAAAGAAACTTTGAAGACGACGGAAAAATGCGTTATAATCACCGGAACGTATCTCACTCACAAACTTCTGAATTTCAAAAGGGGACTGCACCACATTGGAATTAGCATAAAAAGGTAATAAAAACCGAACAAAACCTTCTTCTACCTCCCGATTAGGAAACCCTAAACGATAGATAGCAAATTCAGGATCGTATCCCTTAATTGTCAGATAACCACTTTGATAAATAACCGGGATAGGATCGGTAGACGAAGAATCGATACTGTTCAGCACATCGGCACTGGTCTCTTCGTGTGTCATACGTTCTAAATTGTAATGGTGCTTCTTCAACAACTCAACCAAATAAGTAGGTGTCCCTGTCTCAAACCAATAACTACCGAATTTATTCCGTTTGAAAGCATTCAAGAGACTAAAAGGATTATAAATACCGATGGAATCTTCCACAAAATGATAGCCGTCATAGCACTCACGCAACTCTGAACAAAACTTTTCATAATCCATCTGCTGAGCAGCTGCAAATTCATGCATTTCCGGAGTGAGATAATCATACAACTCCTGTTCGCTAATACCGCAAAGACCTACGTACTCATCCCACATCGAGATATCATCCAGATTGTTCAAGTCACTGAAAACGCTCACCTTGCCAAACTTCGTAACCCCCGTCAGCATACCGAACCGGATGCAGCCATCCATCGTTTTCAAAACGCCATAAAAAGGTTTTAATGTATCGCGGAAATGGGCTTGCAAGGCCTCGTTATTGATAGCCTGAAGCATTGGTTTGTCATATTCATCGACCAGAATAACGACTCGCTCACCTGTCTGTTCATAAGCCCGCTTTATAATACCGGCAAAGCGCAACGCCAAAGTCGTTTCAGCCGCCCCTGTACCATAAATGGCTTCCCAATCCGTCAAAGCCTTGTTCAATATACGGTCAAGACTATCCGGCGTATCATACTTTCCGATATTAAGGTCCATATGAAGAATCGGATGCCGCCTCCACTCCGTTTCAAGTTTCTCCATCGCCAGCCCCTCAAAAAGTTCTTTTTTCCCCTGAAAATACGCTTCAAGCGTAGAAATGAGCAGACTCTTCCCAAAACGGCGGGGGCGGCTAAGAAAATAGTAGCTACCTGTCTTGACCATTTTATAGATGAGTGCGGTCTTATCAATATAAAAATAACCTCCCAAACGAAGTTTCTCAAAATTCTGTATACCGATGGGATAAATCTTGTTACTCATAATCTTTTGGAGTTTAAAAAGTTCCTGTAGACAAAGATAGCACAATAATCACCTAAGAAGCAATATAAATACTTAATTTTTATTCTATCCGCTTAATTATGACAATGCATAGTTCATACAACAAATACATTGGAACCGTCACCAATATCAAAGTAAACAAATCCGGCGGAGTAATAATGGCAGCCGTTACCATAACACCGATAAAGGCATGTCTTCTGTATCGAACCATAAAAGTAGAAGTAATCAATTCGAGCTTAGCCAATATAAATGCCACTACAGGTAATTGAAAAACCAGTCCCATAACAAATGTCAGAGTTGAAAAAGTTGAGATATAAGATGCCAAGGTTATCGTACTTCGAATGGACGGATCCACTTGATAAGTTCCTAAAAATCGGAATGAAACAGGAAATACAATGTAATAATTCATCAATACTCCCAATGAAAAAAGGACATACATGGATACAACTATCATCAAAGAGTACTTTTTCTCGTTTTCATATAAAGCCGGACTTATAAAACGAAACAACTCGTATAATATATAGGGTGAAGCCCCCAACAAAGCCAAATACACCGATGATGAAATATGCATCATAAACTGCGATGCCAATTCTGTACTTATCAGATCGATCTGATAAGGTTCAAACCGAAAATCAAATCCGCACCAACGGACAAATTCTTCAATACATCTATAAGTAGCAAAATTCCATTCACGCGGAGCTAATAAAAGTTGAAAAGTCCACTCTTTAAAAGAAAAAATCAATATCGTGAACACGACTATAACCAAGACAATACGGAAGAGCATCTTTCTCAACATCTCCAGATGCCCCCCGAATGTCAAAAGCTGAATATCATCCGATTTATTCTTCATCTATCCTTTTCAACTCGTCTGTAACTTCCGTTTTTTCCAACAACGATTCATCTTCCGGCTCACTTTTTTCGTGCATGCCTTCCTTGAAATTTTTCACTCCCTGTCCTAAGCTACGCATCAGCTCCGGAATCTTCTTTCCACCAA
Source organism: Bacteroides sp. CAG:189 (assembly GCF_000432295.1). Lineage (NCBI taxonomy): Bacteria > Pseudomonadati > Bacteroidota > Bacteroidia > Bacteroidales > Bacteroidaceae > Bacteroides > Bacteroides sp. CAG:189. The sequence continues at coordinate 49,454 of NZ_HF991056.1, read as the reverse complement.
ATAAAAGCAGTACAGCACCCCCAATCACAATTAATTCAGTAGTGCCAATCATTAAAGGTTGTATCATCATTCGTATATTAAATAAATTTCATTTGTATCAAAATCAATCTCCCAATTACCATTTTCGGTACTTTCCCATTGATATTGACTTGACATACGATCCCACCAATTCTGAAATTTCATACCGGTTTCACCTATATCTTTTACTAACTTTTCATACAGCACTTCATTATCTACAGTAAGTATTCCGGCCAATTCGTTCAATCCGTTACGCCGCTCAAAAAGTGTTTGAATTTCACACTTTTCTTCATTTGTAACAGTTCCTACCAGTTTTTTCATAATACTCATTTTTTTTATTTACTCATACAACAACTTTCCCGAGGAAAGCATACTCCATAAGAGTATCCTTATAACACATCAAAACTCCTGTCTCACATCAAATGGATCCAAATATGTAATCTCTTTTATCTCATGTCCGGGAAGAAATGTCCCGTACCGGCGAATATCAAGCAGTAATGAGCGAGAGGTATTACGCTCCAGATGAGCTACTACACACTGCTCATGCGAGGGTGTATTTACCTCTAAAGTCGTTTTCCAATTCATCCAAATACACCGTTTACATTGGTATGCATCACAATTGCGACACAGAGGTGCGTAAGATAGTTTATAGAGTTTTGGATTTTTTATATCCAAAACTTCAACCAAGCTGCCGATGGAATACCCGTCGTCAGCCAAATAAAATGCAGGACAAATATAGAATTTACCATCAGGAGCCAATGTAATATTTTCAACTCCGGCATTACAATTATTCATTTTGTCCAGCATCATACGGTCGGTCAATAAATTCAATTGCGGAGCCATTCCTTCCAGATACATGCCTTTCAGTTTTAAAGCCAATTCATCTAAAACCGATTTATAGATATCGAAATCAGATTCGGTAAAGGTATCAATATCAACCAGAACAACATTCAACCTTAAAACCTTATCCAACACTTCATTAAGAATTGTATAATTTTTAAAGAAGCCGGTCTTTCCTGTTCTCAATACATAAGTTTTTTGAATATCACAACCTGATACCGACAACTGTTCCCAATCATCAAGAACCACCACATCAGCCTCATCCCGGTATTCTACCGGAACAATTTTGCTATGATCGATTGTTTCTATCTCATCTTTATAGGCTTGCGGTAATTCATAATGCGGATACACAAATTGAAGCATCAGGTTTTCTTTCATAGCAAAAAGAATACCTGCCTTTAAATTTTCCAGACTAATTAATCTGTGTTCAGATTTCCGGTTATCATAATGACAATAAGAAACGCTCGTATCGTCTAATAAAATTACAAGATATTGAAGCATAAAATTAACTATTTATATCGTTTGACTCATTCTTGCCCGTTCCAGACCTGTCACATTCATCCTCCGATTCCAGTTTCCGGTAAAGTTTGTTCCAATAGTAATTATTGGCTCGAACACGCGCTTTATGCATTTTGCAAATAGCCGTACTACGTTGATAAATCGTATTTGTATCCGCCGCATCATAATTCTCACCTTGACACCAAGCGCATCCCTCAGCCGCCTCGCAATCAATACATTCCGGGGTACTTTGTGTACATCGGTCAAGAGTTAAAAAAGGACGCAATTTATTTTTATCAAGACCATCATGCACATTACCTATAATCCATGCTTTTTTGTTTCGGAGAGAATATTGGGCAAAACGTGTACAAGGATAAAAGTTACCGGCCGCATCTACCGCCAACATCATTCCGGCACCACACCAATTCTGATTTTGCAATTTACAGTCCAAAGGCTTACCCAAATGCTCGGAAAAAAAAGAGCAATCGTTTTTCTCATAAAGTCCATTATCAATAATCGAATCGGCCAGTTGAATCAGTTGCTCCTCAAACAAAGAGTCATCACCCTCTTGCCATACATCTTCGAATACACAATTAATATTGACCTCATGAATACCTAAATTATACAAATGCAAGACACTTTCTTTTATATACGGGAGATCCGGGCTACTAATCGTCACTTTAGTACCGTCACCGGGAAACTGTTCTAACCACAGCGGAATATTTCGTACCACATCCTTATATGAGCCTTTTCCGGTGTTCTTATAAATACGGTTAAGATCATGTTTTAATTCTGTCCCGTCAATAGTTATACCGATACTCAAATGATCTATATTTTTCTTAATAAAGCTCTGTACTTTTTCCTCATGATAATTAAGACCATTAGTAGAAAAACTAAAGCGATATGAATCAAACCAATGATGATTTCGTTTAAACAATTCAATCTTTATATAATTACATATTTTTTCTATCAATTCTATTTCAAGAAAAGGCTCTCCGCCGATAAAGTCCCAAACTACTGATTTTTCCTGAAAACTCTGTTCATTATCCAATATATAATCAATAGCTTGTTTGGCAATGTCCCAAGACATACGTTCTTTCGAGTTCTTACCTACGAGATAACAATATTTACATGCTAATTGGCAATCTTTCGTAACAATAAAAGTTATATTTTTAGCTATGCCATCTTGCCACAGTTTTTTAGCTTCCTTTATTTGTCCCATCATTTTATGATTTAAAAAGGATATACCCACTAAATGCAGCATATCCTTTTACATGTTAATAGTTATTCCATCCCGCACATGAACCTGTACACGAGCCTGTACAGGTACCTCGACAGGTCCCTATACAACTACCTTGGCAAGTTCTCTCACAAGTTCCCATACAGGTGTTGTTACAGCCATGATAGCAGGCACGGTAACAAGAACCTGTACAATAACTTTCACACCCCATAGCGACTTTAGCTGCTTTAGAAGCAACAGGATTGCTAACCAATACCACTGTAGCTATAATCGGCAAGGCTGTTTTCACTGCTTTTTTGAAGAATTCACGCCTTGAATAAAGTTCTTCATTCTTGATTTTCTTTTTCATACCTTAAATATTTAAAGCCCTTTCCGGGCAGTAGCCATACACAAACCCTTACATGTACTTAAACACGCACTTTTACAAGTTCCCGAACATCCAGAAGGATAATAAGACGACTTCCCCCGACATGCAGTGGCACAACTCGCTCCACACCCTCCTACACAAGTAGAGCAACTTGAAGAACCGCCACCGGAAGAACCGCCACCACCATACGATTCGTCATCGTCAGGATCGTCACAAGAAGACAAAATAGAAGGAACGATCATAACAGCCCCTAAAAAAGGAAGTATTCCTTTCACCGCTTTTTTAAAGAATTCACGTCTGGAGTGAAATTCTTCATTCTTTTTTTTCTCTTTCATAAATAATAGATTGATTACTAATATATAATAATATTACCAGTCTGGTCGTATCTTATTCTGCGCAGGAATCAAGCGAGCCTCGGAGAAGTACCCTGCATCATATAATCCGGAGTGCCGGATAACAGATTTATCCTTGTAAACATAGAAGGTGGCACAGCCGGCATAAGGAATACAGGATTTATAAATGTACCAACCGTTCTGATACTGCTCATATGCATACATACCAACCGATTCCCCATTGATAAGCAAAGAAATCGTTGAATTACCATAAAAGTCTTTGAAAAATCCCAGATTATACATACGCCCTTTTAGGTTAAGGCAGAGTGGATGACTGGAGTCAACCTGCCGGAAATCGGAATCAAAAAGTTTACTAAACACATACTCTTCACCATGTGCAAGTATAAAAGAAAATAAGAATAAAAAGAGGAACAAGAAAAACCGCATCCGTTCCTTTACAGATGTTTGTAATTGCATTGCGTCATGTTCATGTGCCTATAGCCTCCCCGGATTCGGTATTATACAAAAAAGACGTGGGAGTCTGTACTTTTGCTTATCCAGATTCCAGGCCTTCGCATTGCCTACCTCCAAAGATAAGCAACGTACACAGCCCACGTCAAGATAGATATACAGAACACCACGTCGCGCGTAATGTTTAGATATAATCTAAAGTGGACGTTTCCGTTGCTCTATCTTTTTTGGAGGTTTCAAATTTGCGAAGTTTGGAATCCAAAAGATAATGCCGTAAACGTCTTTTTTTACATTTTATAAATCTCCTTTACTCTTAAAGTTGAGATTATTCCTTGCAAAGGAAGCACTTTTTTATTTAACAACAAACTCTTTCACAAAATTATTTTCTATTTTTAAAACATGTATCTTAACCCACATTAAATTAATTATTCGGTCATATTGCCGCACTTTAATGAATCATATACTTCAAGATAAAGTAATCAAAATATTATAAGCGTACGCAAATACAGTAACATTACCGTTTCATATAATATTTCCGTTCTTCCTCCGTCAGCTTTTCTATCGAATAGCGAAGCATCGTACGGGGCATTTCACCGGCATGTTTATCAAGAAACTGTAACAGCAGGTTCTGGTCGCGTTTACCCATCTCACGGAGCATCCAACCTATGGCTTTTTGCATCAGGTCATGTTTATGATGCAACAACAATTCGGAAAGACGAAGAATGTCGATAAAATCATCATTTCTGATCAGTGTAATCGTAGAAACTACTGCAATACGCTGCTCCCAAAGAAGTGTGCTGTCAGCCAGACGGTACAAATCCTCACGGGGGTTATCCTTTAAATATTCTCCTACAATATAAGGAGCAGACAGGTCCACCAAATCCCAGTTATTAATACGGACAGTCTGTGTCAGATAGAAATCATAAATCTCTTTTCGTGCCTTTTCACCGGACTTCTTGAAACGCTCCACCAACATCAGCAATGCACATAAGCGGCATTCATGCCACTCACTCTCTAATAAATCCGCTATCACTTCAAACGGTTCTTCTTTATGACGCTTTGCCACCAAGCGGGTATTGGGAACGACAATCCCGAGAAATTTATCACCCTCACCATACTGCCCTTTTCCTGTTTTGAAAAAATTGGGCAAATACTCCCTTTTCACCGGGTCGATATACATTTCCAACTCTTTCTGAATCTCTGCTGCCTTTGTTCTCATATGATCTTCCGTATAAATTCAAGCGGCTTGCAGTAAAGCAATCCGCACCAAAAATAAACAAAATATGGGGGAATAATGGAAAGTTATATCTATTTTTGCAAATAATACAGTAATCAGACTATGGTTTTAAATTACATCTGGATAGCATTCTTCATCGTCGCTTTTATTGTGGCATTAGGAAAGCTCATCTTTACAGGAAACACACAAATATTTACCGATATCATCAATTCCACTTTTGATTCGTCAAAGACCGCCTTTGAAGTCTCGCTCGGATTGACCGGTGTTTTGTCTTTGTGGTTAGGCATTATGAAGATCGGAGAAAACAGCGGCCTTATCAATGCACTGTCCCGATGGCTGAGTCCTGTGTTTTGTCGTCTCTTTCCGGATATTCCGAAAGGACATCCGGTAATGGGATCCATATTCATGAATATGTCTGCCAATATGTTAGGACTCGACAATGCCGCTACTCCGATGGGACTGAAAGCAATGAAAGAACTGCAAGAACTGAATCCCCAAAAAGACACAGCCAGTAACCCGATGATTATGTTTCTCGTTATCAATACTTCGGGGCTGATACTTATACCTATCTCCATCATGGTATATCGTGCACAGATGGGAGCGGCACAACCAACCGATATTTTTATCCCTATCCTATTGAGTACGTTCGTCTCAACATTGGTTGGAGTGATTGCCGTCAGTATATCTCAACGTATCAATCTGATAAACAAGCCTATACTAATATTAATCGGCATCCTGAGTCTCATTTTAGGAGGGTTGATATATCTCTTCACCACCCTTTCACGCGAAGAAATGGGAATCTATTCTACGCTGATAGCCAACATCATACTCTTCGGAGTCATCATTCTTTTCATCTTGACGGGAATACGAAAAAAGATCAATGTATACGATTCTTTTGTAGAAGGGGCGAAAGAGGGTTTCACCACCGCTGTACGCATCATTCCTTATCTGGTCGCTTTTCTGGTAGGTATTGCTGTATTCCGTACTTCCGGGGCAATGGATATCCTCGTAGACGGTATTGGCTATGTAGTAGGACTCTGCGGACTGGACACGAGCTTTGTCGGCGCTCTACCCACCGGATTGATGAAATCGCTCAGTGGAAGCGCTGCCAACGGATTGATGATCGATACGATGAAAGAATTCGGACCGGACTCTTTCGTATCGCGCGTCAGTTGCGTTGTGCGCGGTGCTTCGGACACAACGTTTTATATTTTAGCAGTGTACTTCGGCAGCGTAGGCATCACTAAAACACGTAACGCAGTTACGTGCGGGCTGATAGCCGACTTCTCAGGAATCATTGCCGCCATACTAATCAGTTATTTATTCTTCTTTTAATACATCAATATCATGGCTGTAACTTATCAGACAGAGGACGTAAAAATGCCCGATATCAAAAAAAGGGAAACAACGGAATGGATTAAATCCGTGGCTGCCACATATGGCAAAAAAGTCGGTGAAATCGCGTATATTTTCTGTTCGGACGAAAAAATACTGGAGGTAAATCGCCAGTATCTGCAACACGATTACTACACGGATATCATTACTTTCGATTATTGTGAGGGTGATCGTCTTTCCGGCGATCTTTTCATCAGTCTGGACACAGTAAAAACCAACTCCGAACAATTCAAGACTACGTATGATGAGGAACTTCACCGAACAATCATCCATGGTATCCTTCACCTGTGCGGCATTAACGATAAAGGGCCGGGTGAGCGCGAAATTATGGAAGCAGCCGAAAACAGGGCATTGGAAATAAGAAAATAAACCGACGAATAATCTTGTTAATGGGAAAGGCATATTCAGTCATAAAAAAGATTTTATCGCTGATCCATAAAAGAGGTATTTATCCCTGTTTCAAGGAGTAAGACATCGCTATAATATATTATATATCAACAATATACATAACAAGATACACTTCTCAATGTACAATAGATATATTATATCTGTTTATCAGTACAGTCCCAAGCCCTCACAACATCCCCATGTTCTGCATCACAACACCCGGATGTTTTATATGACAACATCCCCATGTTTTAGATAAGAACATCCGGATGTTGTACGAATGGAAAATAGAGTTCCAACAATGTAAGGATACAGACTATTATTTACTAAGAATAAGATGAAATATCTAACATAAATTATAGAATACATCCATCACTTTGCCTAAGTCATAAAGCAACTAAATATATGTTTATGCAAGGTTCTCCACCATCCAATACCCAATCAAAACCGACATGTATTATCTTTAATAAGGGGTAATTTTGTCCGAAATACAATTATGGTAATTACCAAAACACAGAGTACAATTCTCACTGGACAAAATCCACTTTATTTGCATAACTCGAATGATAAACCATTCCGGGATCGACGTAAAATTAAAATTATGTATATTATAAACATTAACCATTTATAAAACTATAAACCATGAAACATTTATTTTCAACTTGGGCAATCCTATTATTTGCCCTGTTTATCGTAGTTCCCAACAGTTTTGCCACCAAATGGAAAGCGCAACACGTCGTTCTGATCGGCCTGGACGGATGGGGAGCATACAGTGTAGAAAAAGCGGATATTCCCAACATCAAAAACGTGATGGCGAATGGAGCGTACACGTTGAAAAAACGTTCGGCACTCCCCTCGTCAAGCGCCATTAATTGGGCCTCCATGTTTATGGGAGCCGGTCCCGAACTACACGGCTATACCGAATGGGGATCCAAAACGCCGGAACTTCCGTCACGCGAATTGAACCAACACGGTATTTTCCCAACCATCTTCCAACTACTACGTGATGCTTCTCCGGAAGCGGAAATAGGTTGCTTATACGAATGGAACGGCATCAAATACCTGGTAGACACGCTTGCATTGAGTTATTACCAACAAGCTCCGGATTACAACAAACACCCCACTGCCCTGTGCAAAATGGCCGTAAGCTATTTGAAAGAAAAGAAACCCGCCCTTACCCTTGTGGCATTTGATAACCCCGATCACATAGGTCATGGTGTCGGTCATGACACGCCCGAATACTATGCAAAACTAAAAGAACTGGACGGATATATCGGACAAATCATCCAAGCTACCAAAGATGCAGGAACATTTGACCAGACTATTTTCATCATAACAGCCGACCACGGTGGTATCAATAAAGGTCACGGTGGAAAAACAATGAATGAAATGGAAACTCCTTTTATTATTTGCGGAAAAAACATCAAAAAAGGATTGAATTTCAATGAAAGTATGATGCAATATGATGTGGCATCCACCATCGCCTATGTATTCGGCCTAAAACAGCCACAAGTATGGATAGGACGCCCGATGAAACAAGTGTTCAAATAAGCGGAAAGGGTGCACCCCTACCATCAAATCGCCCACATTATAACCATGAGTGCGCTCCAAAAGTTTTATATCTGACTTTTGGAGCGCACTCATATTACCCCACAGCCCATCTTCTTAAGTGCTTATAACTCTCTTTTTCATTATAAAAACAGAACTTTTTCGTAACTTTGCACCGTTTGAAAAAGAAGTATTAAAACGAATGGACTTTAAGTACGACGTAATAGTAATCGGTGCCGGCCATGCCGGTTGTGAAGCAGCAGCAGCCTCAGCAAACTTAGGCTCAAAAACCTGTCTCATCACGATGGATATGAATAAAATCGGCCAGATGAGTTGCAATCCGGCAATAGGCGGTATCGCCAAAGGACAAATTGTACGTGAAATAGATGCGCTGGGTGGGCAAATGGGACTGATAACGGACCAAACAGCCATTCAATTCCGTATCTTGAACCGCTCGAAAGGGCCGGCAATGTGGAGTCCGCGCGCGCAATGCGACCGCAATAAATTCATCTGGGCTTGGAGAGAAGCATTAGAAAACACACCCAATCTTCACATCTGGCAAGATACAGTAAAAGAATTGCTCGTTGAAAACGGAGAAGTTGTGGGATTAGAAACAATGTGGGGAGTTACTTTTCATGCAAAATGTGTAATACTTACCGCAGGTACATTCCTCAACGGACTGATGCACGTTGGGAAAAACATGCTCCCGGGCGGACGTATGGCAGAACCGGCATCTTACCAGTTGACCGAATCCATCGCACGGCATGGTATCAGCTATGGTCGGATGAAGACAGGTACCCCTGTGCGTATAGACGGACGAAGCGTGCATTATGAATTAATGGATACGCAAGACGGAGAAGCCGATTTCCATAAATTCTCTTTCATGGATACTCACGTGCGTCATCTCAAACAGCTACAATGCTGGACATGTTTCACCAATCCTGAGTCACATCGTATTTTGCGTGAAGGATTGTCCGAATCTCCCCTTTTCAACGGACAAATTCAAAGTATAGGGCCACGTTACTGCCCAAGTATAGAAACTAAAATCGTCACTTTTCCCGATAAAGAGCAACACCAATTGTTTTTGGAGCCCGAAGGGGAAACCACACAAGAATTATACTTGAACGGATTTTCTTCTTCACTCCCTATGAGCATACAAATTGAAGCGTTGAAGAAGATTCCAGCTTTTAAAGATTTGGTTATTTATCGTCCCGGATATGCGATTGAGTATGACTTCTTTGATCCGACCCAACTAAAACATTCGTTGGAATCGAAGAAAATCAAAAACTTATTCTTTGCCGGACAAGTAAACGGAACTACCGGATATGAAGAAGCCGGCGGCCAAGGAATCATTGCCGGTATCAATGCACATATCAATTGTCATGGAGGTGAACCGTTTACACTGGCGCGTGACGAAGCATATATCGGAGTACTCATCGATGATCTTGTAACCAAAGGAGTAGATGAACCTTACCGGATGTTTACTTCCCGTGCTGAATATCGCATTCTATTACGAATGGACGATGCAGACATGCGCTTGACAGAAAAAGCATGGAAATTGGGATTAGTAAAAGATGATAGATATACATTACTAAAAAAGAAGCGAGAAGCGATAGAACGCATTGTCTCTTTCGCACGCAACTATTCGATAAAAGCGGCACTTATCAACGATTCACTCGAAAAACTGGGTACTACTCCTCTACGTCAGGGATGTAAATTGATAGACCTAATAAACCGTCCTCAAATCACAGTAGAAAATATAGCCGAACATGTGCCGGCATTCAAACGGGTACTCGACGAAATCACAGAACGCAAAGAAGAAATTATCGAGGCTGCAGAAATACTGATTAAATACGAAGGATACATCGGCCGCGAACGAATTATCGCAGACAAGCTTGCCCGGTTGGAAAGTATCAAAATCAAAGGAAAATTTGATTATAACTCCATTCAATCCCTATCCACCGAAGCAAGACAAAAGTTAGTCAAGATAGATCCGGAGACTATAGCACAAGCGAGCCGAATTCCGGGGGTATCACCAAGCGACATCAACGTGCTGTTGGTACTTTCAGGAAGATAAGAGCGTGCGTTTCACGTGAAACAAAACATTTAAAGAAACGAAATAAATCAATGATTATGAGCAAAGAAAGGCTTATCAAAAGCATTCGGGAAATACCCGATTTTCCCATTCCGGGAATACTCTTTTATGATGTTACTACCCTATTCAAAGATGCCGCATGCTTGCAGGAACTTTCGGATACAATGTATGAGATGTATAAAGATAAAGGAATCACAAAAGTAGTGGGAATAGAATCCAGAGGCTTCATTATGGGACCAATTCTCGCCACACGATTAGATGCAGGCTTTATCCCGATCCGTAAACCCGGGAAATTACCCGCCGAAACGATTGAAGAGAGTTACGACAAAGAATACGGAAAAGACACGATACAGATACATAAAGACGCTTTAGATGAAAACGATGTCGTATTACTGCACGACGATCTGTTGGCTACAGGTGGAACAATGAAAGCTGCCTGTGAACTGGTCAAAAAGCTAAAACCGAAGAAAGTATACGTAAACTTCATCATCGAGCTAAAAGAGTTGAACGGAAAGGCCGTATTTGGAGACGATGTAGAAATAGAATCGGTATTGTCTTTATAAATAATTTCCTATATTTGCAAGGCGTAGCCATACAGCTACGCCCTTTTTAATATGGAAGCCGATCAGAAAACCAAAACCAGCGAATACCTGAAAGGGATTGTAGCAAATCTCCCGGAAGGTCCCGGTATTTATCAGTACTTAAATGCCGAAGGAGTAATCATATATGTAGGAAAAGCAAAAAACTTAAAAAGAAGAGTATATTCCTATTTCAGCAAAGAACACGAACCTGGAAAAACGAGAGTATTAGTCAGCAAAATAGCCGATATACGTTATATCGTAGTCAATTCCGAGGAAGATGCCCTATTATTAGAAAACAACCTGATAAAAAAATACAAGCCTCGGTATAATGTATTACTGAAAGACGATAAGACCTATCCGTCTATTTGCGTACAAAACGAATACTTCCCGCGCATATTCAAAACCAGAAAGATTATCCGTAACGGCTCCTCTTATTATGGCCCATATAGCCATATGCCATCGATGAACGCCGTACTCGACCTCATCAAGCACCTCTATCCGCTACGCACTTGCAATTTAAACCTTTCACCGGAAAATATCCGTGCCGGAAAATTCAGTGTTTGCCTTGAATATCACATAAAAAATTGCGCCGGCCCTTGTATCGGATTGCAATCGCAGGAAGAATATTTAAGAAACATCGGTGAAATCAAAGAAATTCTAAAAGGAAACACACAAGATATCAGCCGCATGCTATTTCAGCAAATGCAGGAACTGGCAACCGAGATGAAATTTGAGGAAGCACAAAAGATCAAAGAGAAATATACTTTGATAGAAAATTACCGTTCCAAATCCGAAGTAGTAAGTTCAATATTGCATAATATCGACGTGTTTTCCATTGAAGAAGACGAGAACAACTCCGCTTTTGTCAACTACCTGCACATCACTAACGGAGCAATCAACCAAGCTTTCACTTTCGAATACAAAAAAAGGCTGAACGAAAGCAAAGAAGAACTTCTTACACTGGGCATCATTGAAATGCGCGAACGTTACAAAAGCCTCTCACGAGAGATTATCGTACCGTTTGAAATAGACATGGAGTTAAGTAACGTGGTTTTCACCGTACCGCAACGCGGTGACAAGAAAAAGCTCCTTGAACTGTCGCAACTCAACGTTAAGCAATACAAAGCCGACCGCATGAAACAAGCGGAAAAGCTAAATCCGGAGCAGAGAAACATGCGATTAATGAAAGAGATACAACAAGAGCTACATTTAGACAGACCACCCCTTCAAATAGAATGTTTCGACAACTCCAACATTCAAGGATCGGATGCCGTAGCCGCCTGCGTAGTATTCAAAAAGGTTAAACCATCCAAACAGGACTACCGGAAATACATTATCAAAACGGTAGAAGGACCGGACGACTATGCATCCATGAAAGAAGTGGTCAGAAGACGTTATCAGCGCGCCATAGACGAAGAGAGCACTCTTCCCGACCTGATCATTACCGACGGCGGAAAAGGGCAAATGGAAGCCGTAAGACAGGTTATGGAAGAATTGCATCTCACCATACCCATTGCCGGTCTTGCCAAAGACAGAAAACACCGGACTTCCGAACTTTTATTCGGCTTTCCACCGCAAACCATTGGGTTAAAACAACATTCTCCCCTCTTTAAATTACTGGAACAGATACAAAATGAAGTACATCGTTTTGCCATCACTTTCCACCGCGATAAACGCAGCAAACGCCAAGTAGCATCTGCATTAGACACGATTAAGGGTATCGGAGAGAAAACAAAAACAGCCTTACTAAAAGAATTCAAAAGTGTAAAGCGCATAAAAGAGGCTTCATTGGAAGAAATCAGCGCCATCGCAGGAGAAGCAAAAGCCAAAATTATCAAAGAGGCACTCCCTACCCCGGAAGCCACCAACCGGCAATAGATCAACATGTAGTGCACTAAATAACCTGTATCAACTTATTTAGCACACTGCACTTTTCATTCCCTATACCGATTTAAATATTTTTTTGAGAAAAACCATTTAAACTTCTGATTATCTATAACGTTTTTTGTAAATTTGCCTTTCCAAAAGCAATATAAAAGAGAAAATGAGAGTAGTAATACAGCGTGTCGGCCATGCATCAGTAACCATTGACGGGCACTGCAAATCAGCCATAAAAAAAGGAATGTTAATCCTCGTAGGCATCGAAGAAGCCGACGGAACAGAAGACATTACATGGCTGTGTAAAAAAATTATCAGTCTCCGCATCTTTGATGACGAAAATGGAATTATGAACAAATCGATCGTAGAGACTGGAGGTGAAATACTGGTAATCAGCCAGTTCACCCTACATGCATCAACCAAGAAAGGAAATCGTCCATCGTATATAAAAGCAGCTAAGCCGGATATTTCCATCCCTATTTACGAACAATTTTGCAGAGAATTGAGTTCTCTCCTTGGTAAGGAGATAGGTACGGGAGAATTTGGTGCAGACATGAAAGTGGAACTACTGAACGACGGCCCGGTAACCATTTGTATAGATACCAAAAACAAAGAATAATGACACTGGAAGAAGCTCAAAAACAGGTAGACCTGTGGATAAAAAAGTACGGAGTGCGCTACTTCAGCGAACTTACGAATATGGCCGTACTCACCGAAGAAGTAGGTGAATTGGCGCGTATAATGGCACGCAAGTATGGTGACCAATCTTTCAAGGAAGGAGAGAAAGACAACCTTTCCGATGAAATGGCAGATGTACTCTGGGTACTTCTTTGCATCGCCAATCAAACCGGTGTAGATCTCACCGATGCCTTCACCCGTAATCTGGAAAAGAAGACCCAAAGAGATAATAAAAGACATATAAATAACCCCAAATTGAGTGACCATGGAACAGAATGACACCCACCTAAGCAAGTATGAAGCTGCGTTGGCTAAGTACAATACCAACCTGAGCGATGCCGACGTGCAAGCCCGCGTAGCTGCAATCATTGCAAACAAAGTAGCGGAAAATAATACGGAAGAGGTAAAAAAATTCCTTTTCAATTGTATAGATCTTACAAGTCTGAACAGTACGGACAACGATGAAAGCATTATGAAATTTACTGAAAAGGTAAATCAGTTCGATAACGAGTTTCCCGACTTGAAAAACGTAGCTGCTATTTGCGTATATCCGAACTTTGCAGAAGCCGTTAAAAACACATTGGATGTTGACGGGATAAAGATAGCCTGTGTATCAGCAGGTTTCCCTTCTTCGCAAACATTTATCGAAGTAAAAATAGCCGAAACAGCCATGGCGCTAATGGAAGGTGCTGATGAAATAGACATCGTTATTTCCGTCGGGAAATTCCTTAGCGGAGACTACGAAACGATGTGTGAGGAAATTCAGGAATTGAAAGACACCTGTAAAGAACGCCATCTGAAAGTAATCCTTGAAACCGGAGCTTTAAAAACAGCCTCCAACATCAAAAAGGCCTCTATCCTATCCATGTACTCGGGAGCGGATTTTATCAAAACATCTACCGGAAAACAGCAACCGGCAGCCACTCCGGAAGCAGCATATGTAATGTGTGAAGCCATCAAAGAGTATTACGATAAGACCGGAAACAAGGTCGGATTCAAACCGGCCGGAGGCATCAATACTGTAAATGATGCACTGATTTATTACACCATAGTCAAGGAAATATTAGGAGAGGAATGGTTAAACAACGAATTATTCCGCTTGGGAACAAGCCGATTAGCGAACCTGCTGCTTTCTGAAATAAAAGGTGAAGAAACAAAATTCTTCTGACATACTGCCAACTCCTCCTCCTGCAAAGAGGGGGAGTTTTCATATTAAGACTCCTGCTACGATTGCAAACTCATATCTATAATTAAGAAAAACTAAAGTTCCTTACTTACAAATACTCATATTTTTACTATCTTTGCCGGACATTAGACTATAGAGAATAGGATAATGCACTGTATTAGAGAACGTTTCATTTATTATCTTTTTCCTGGAATTCGGCAAAATTCATGTTATGAAAGGTAATAAGCAAACGGGTCTCACGCACCTTCACGTATATACTCTTGTTATATATCGAACGGAGCGTGAGACTGTTGCTTGTATCGTCATAACGGCTTGCCGAAGCCCCAGGAAAGATACAGAGCAACAGTTCTCACGCTTTTCGGTTAACAAAAGATTAAAAAAGACAAGAGTATGGAACAAAACAGTATTTCAGTACGTTTCAACCCGAACAAAAGAAACGACATCTTAGCAGTCAACAATACACAGAATTTGCTTATCGGGCTAATATCCAGTATGAAAACGGGCCTTTTTGTCGATAGTTTGGAGACAGGCATAGAACATGAAAGACTCCATCGACTACTGGCAGAAACGCCACAACTGAAACAGGAAGCCGCTATCATCGAAATGCTGTCCCTCCTTCGCAACGAAGGCGAACGAACCTCCTACTCCATCCTTATACCTTATCTGCTCACAGCCAACAACGGAGACGAAACAGAAAGAATCCTTCGCGAACGTTTTTTCGGCATAGAATTGTTTATACACCGCGCTAAAAACTTATATCATTTCTTGGAATATGTGAATAAGAAAAACATCGTATCCATCGAAAAAGAAGACCTTAAACGGGGGATTCTGGCATGGGATATGGGAGAACTGATCAGTTGGGCACGAATCGCTTGCGAAACCGGATATATCGACGAAAAAACCGCTTGGGAATATATTAAATATGCAGGAGAACAATGCCGACAGACATTCCGGAACTGGAATGAAATAGGAAAGAGTTATTTAATCGGACAAGCCATGATAACGGACAAAAAAGAAGAAGCCGACAGAGCAATCAGATACTTTCTCCTGGCCACACAAGATGAAAACAGTCCATGGAGAAAAAATCATTTCTCCCTATCAACCACATAATCGAGATAAGCTTCAAGCGCTTCACAAACATCGGAACCAGATGTGATGGTGTGGAGTAAATCAAGGGCTTTTTCTTTGTAAAACTTCATCTTCTCTACGGCATATTCGATGCCGCCATTCTCTTTGGAGAACTCTATCAAACGGGCGATTTCACCGGATGTAGCAGTACCCTCCTTTATTCTGACAGCTACTTCCTGTGCCCACGCATCGGCAGTAGAATTTAAAGCATAAATGGCAGGCAAAGTCAACTTCCCTTCCAACATGTCATTACCCGTCGGCTTACCAAGCGCTTTATTCTCAAAATAATCAAAAATATCATCTTTTATCTGAAAACAAATCCCAATATATTCGCCAAACAAACGGGCAATCTCCGCCTTTTCATCATCAGCATGCACAGATAATGCCGCCGATTTAGTACAAGCAGCAAAGAGCGCTGCTGTCTTCTTACGAATCACATCGAAATAGATTTCTTCAGAGAATTGCGGATTGCTTACATTGGAAAGCTGCAACAATTCGCCTTCAGCCAAATCTTGGCCCAGACAAGAAACAACCTCCAATATCTCGTGACTCATCGTTTTTCCGGCATGCACAAGACTGGTAGCCAGTAGAAAATCACCCACCAACACCGCTACTTTATTATTATAAATGGCATTAACAGAGAGCTGCCCGCGACGCTCGGTACTCTCATCCACCACATCATCGTGAACAAGGCTGGCCGTATGAAGAAGTTCCAGCGCAACAGCCGCATGAAGAGTGGCAGGCCGAATAGCACCATACAAACGTGCCACCAATAACACTAAAATAGGACGCATCATCTTCCCATTCCTCTGCCGGATATGAGCAATCACGTTATTCAGCAGAAGATTCGAACTGGACAGAGAACTATCAAATAGTCTCTTAAAGTCTTCCAGTTCCGTTGTTATCGGAGACTTTATTAGGGGTAAACTATCCATATATGACACAATTTGAGCACAAAAGTAATAATAAAACGGTTAATACCGTATTTTTTTGTACTTTTACCATGAAAAATTAGATAAATATGAATCAAAACAGTAAACTTTTCTTTTTGGATGCTTACGCACTTATATATCGGGCTTATTACGCCTTTATCAAAAATCCACGAATCAATTCCAAAGGTTTCAATACCTCGGCAATCTTAGGTTTTGTAAATACATTGGAAGACGTATTGAAAAAAGAGAACCCTACACATATCGGCGTGGCTTTCGATCCTCCGGGCCCCACCTTCCGACACGAAGCATACGAACAGTATAAAGCACAACGTGAGGAAACACCGGAAGCAATCCGCCTATCGGTACCTATCATAAAAGATATCATCCGGGCCTACCGCATACCTATACTCGAAATAGCGGGCTATGAGGCGGACGACGTAATCGGCACACTGGCTACTAAAGCCGGACAACAAGGTATTACTACCTATATGATGACCCCCGACAAGGACTACGGCCAATTGGTAACAGACCATGTATTCATGTACCGCCCCAAATACGGAGATAAAGAATTCGAAGTAATGGGCGTGGAACAGGTCAAGGCGAAATTCGATATTCAATCTCCTGTACAAGTCATCGATATGTTAGGATTGATGGGGGACGCTTCAGATAACATTCCGGGTTGCCCCGGTGTAGGAGAAAAAACAGCACAGAAACTAATTGCCGAGTTCGGTAGTATCGAAAATTTACTTGAGCACACTGACCAACTGAAAGGTGCACTAAAAATAAAAGTCAAGACAAACCGGGAAATGATTACTTTCTCCAAATTCCTGGCAACTATAAAAACAGATGTTCCTATCAAATTAGACATGGACACATTGGTTCGTGAACAAGCAGACGAAGAAGCACTACGAAAAATTTTCGAAGAATTGGAATTTCGTACATTAATAGATAGAATCTTCAAAAAAGACAATCAGCCTCTCTCCTCTTCTCCCGGACCTCTTTTTGCACAAACAAACACTCCGATTCAAGGCGATTTATTCGCAGAATTTACGGCCAACGGGACAGTTGAAGAGAAAAAAACGAATCTACACACGTTAGAAACATTAAAATGTGATTACCAACTTATTGATAATAAGGACAAAAGGAGTAAATTAATTCAAAAGTTACTTACAACGAAAATTCTCGCGTTAGATACGGAAACTACAGGTACCGAGCCAATGGAAGCAGAATTGGTAGGAATGAGTTTCAGTTTTGCAGAAAATCAGGGATTTTATGTACCGGTACCTGCCGAACG
This sequence comes from Bacteroides sp. CAG:189, assembly GCF_000432295.1. Classification (NCBI taxonomy): domain Bacteria; kingdom Pseudomonadati; phylum Bacteroidota; class Bacteroidia; order Bacteroidales; family Bacteroidaceae; genus Bacteroides; species Bacteroides sp. CAG:189. The sequence continues at coordinate 31,349 of NZ_HF991056.1, read as the reverse complement.
GGAAGAAGCGTTAAAAATAGTAAATGAATTCCGGAAAGTCTTCGAAAATGAAAAATCATTGAAAGTCGGGCAAAATATCAAATATGATATGATCGTCCTCCAAAATTATGGAGTGGAAGTGAAAGGCCCTCTTTTCGACACAATGGTAGCACACTATGTCCTCCAACCGGAACTTCGTCACGGAATGGACTATCTGGCCGAAATTTATCTCCACTACCAGACCATTCATATCGAAGAGCTTATCGGCCCTAAAGGAAAGAACCAAAAAAACATGCGCGACCTCGATCCCAAAGACATCTACCGATATGCTTGCGAGGATGCAGATGTCACACTAAAATTAAAAAATGTACTCGAAAAAGAACTGAAAGAGAATGATGCTGAAAAGCTTTTCTATGAAATAGAAATGCCACTCGTCCCTGTACTTGTAAACATTGAAAGCAATGGTGTACTTTTGGACACAGAGGCGCTCAAGCAATCGTCAGAACACTTTACAGCACAAATGGCAGCCATCGAAAAAGAAATTTACGAATTGGCCGGTGAAGAATTCAATATCGCTTCTCCCAAACAGGTAGGCGAGATACTATTCGACAAACTAAAAATTGTAGACAAAGCCCGGAAGACCAAAACCGGCCAGTATGTCACATCGGAAGAGGTACTCGAAAGCTTGCGGCATAAGCATCCCGTAGTAGAAAAGATATTGGAACACCGTGGGCTGAAAAAATTACTGGGTACCTATATAGACGCCTTACCGTTACTTATAAACCCACGTACAGGACGTGTACATACTTCTTTCAATCAAACGGTTACGGCTACCGGACGTCTCAGTTCCAGTAATCCCAACCTTCAAAATATCCCTATTCGTGATGAAAACGGGAAAGAGATCCGCAAAGCATTTATTCCCGATGAAGGATGTCTGTTCTTCTCTGCCGACTATTCGCAAATAGAATTACGTATCATGGCACATCTGAGCGAAGATAAGAATATGATAGATGCTTTTCTAAGCGGTTATGACATTCACGCTGCCACGGCAGCCAAAGTGTATAAAACCAATATTGAAGATGTAAACTCCGATATGCGTCGTAAAGCCAAAACAGCTAATTTCGGGATCATATACGGCATTTCCGTCTTTGGCCTGGCAGAAAGAATGAATGTGGACCGGAAAGAGGCTAAAGAGCTCATAGAAGGTTATTTTGAGACTTATCCACAAGTAAAAGCCTATATGGACAAAAGCATCGAGGTAGCACGTGAAAAAGGCTACGTCGAAACCATATTCCACCGTAAACGTTTCCTACCGGATATCAACTCGAGAAATGCAGTAGTACGCGGATATGCCGAACGTAATGCCATCAATGCGCCCATCCAGGGAAGTGCAGCCGATATAATAAAGGTCGCCATGGCACGTATCTACGAACGTTTCAAACGCGAAGGGCTGAAAGCTAAAATGATACTGCAAGTACATGACGAATTAAACTTCAGTGTTCCGATAGAAGAACGGGAACGGGTAGAACAAGCAGTCATTGAAGAAATGGAAAAAGCCTATAAGATGCATGTCCCCTTAAAAGCAGATTGTGGTTGGGGAAAAAACTGGCTGGAAGCACATTAAAAAAGCCAATCGCCACATGCCAGAGAACCCTGAAAGTTTTTATCAGACTTTCAGGGTTCTCTTCAAAAACGGCTTCCCACTTCCTGTGTGCCACGTGGAACAAATGCATAAAGATGAATACATTAGAAGATATTTATTACCTTTGTCTACTCATAAACACCAAAACAACTCCTCATGAATCAAGAATTAAAGCAGTACGTAGAAACCACCATTATTCCAAAATATGAAATGTTTGATAAGGCCCATAACCGGACACATGTATGCACTGTCATTGCCGAAAGCCTGATACTGGCAAAAGATTACCCCCTAAATACGAACATGGTTTATACCATAGCAGCTTACCATGATCTCGGATTATGTAAAGACAGAGCCACACACCATCTTGTCTCCGGTGAAATTCTTGAGAATGATAAAATGCTGTACAGATGGTTTACAGAGAAAGAAATAAGAGTAATGAAAGAAGCCGTAGAAGACCACAGAGCCTCTTCTGACCATGAGCCACGCAGTATTTACGGAAAAATTGTAGCAGAAGCAGATAGAATTATAGATCCGGAAATTACATTAAGAAGAACCGTACAATACGGATTGAAACAGAATCCGGCAGAAAACACAGAATGGCATTACAACCGCTTCCTAAATCATCTCTTAAATAAATATGCCGAAGGAGGATATCTGAAGTTATGGTTCGAACACTCAAAAAACGGAGAAAAATTACGAGAATTACGGTCACTTATCAACAACCGGGAAGAATTAAGAAATGTTTTTAACAAGATATTTGAAGAAGAAACAAATCTACAGATATAAATTCGTACGAAAAATTAACAGAATAGAAAAAACAGCCGGAGTTTTTTCACAAAAATCCCCGGCCCAACCAGTTACAGAGAATTTATCATCTAAAAACTAAAAAACATTCAATCTTTACCTAACTCTACAAAAGTAACACAAAAAAAGGAAAATATCAAATATCAGATTTGCGAAAAACGAACATTCCGAATCAAAACACGCTTAAGGCGACAAAATTAGAGCTTATATAGCGAAAAAAAATCATATCAGACAGAAACGTTCCTGCAATTCTTTCAAGAACCCACGTGAAATACGCAAATCCTCCCGATCATTAAAAGGGGGATACAGTTGGCATTGTTTGCCATTAATAACAGCCAGATAGCTGACATTTATAATTATTGATTGACTAATCTGTACAAATGACTCCGAATAGCTTATAATATCTTCAGCTTTCGTGTTTTTCTTAAGGCTCAATCTGGCCTGATTGAAAAGTGTCACCTGCCACTGTCGTTTATCTTTTGAATATTCAAAGAAACCTATCTCTTCAATACGAAGCAACTTAAAACCTGTCACAGTACTTATCATGAAGGTATCGCGTTGTGGCAATAATGCACTCACAGACGCCGCAAAGGCCGGAATCGCCGGATGGGAAAGCGCTGCTTTCCGATAACGTTCAATAATCAATTCGAGATCTCCTGAAACAAAGGGTTTCAATAAATAATCAAATGCCGATTCCCGCAATGCCTGAAGCAAATATTTGTCATAGGCTGTATAAAAAACAACCTTCATATCCCACAATACCTCGTCGCGCATTTCACTCAGTAACCTGATCCCCTGGATATCCGGTAATTCTACGTCTAAAAACAGAAGATCAGGATGTTGCTCCATGATTAATTTTCTTCCTTTAGCCCCATTGACAGCAGTCCCTCTGACATCCATTTCGGGATATAACGCCAATTCCCGACACAGATTTTCTATCGCCGTACGATCATCATCCACAATCACTACTTTGCAAATTCCATTCATTGTTATCATAGGTCATAAGAATAATTGCATGGGATATACACAGAAACACCAGTTCCGGTTCGCATCCCGTCAGCAAGGTTTGTTATTTCAAAACGTATCTTTTCTCCTTTATTTTTTGCATTCAACAACTGAATTGTCTGATAAAGCACTTTCAGACCTGTGCCTGTTCCCCGGGTAGGCGACATAACCTGAGGTAAATATCCCCGTCCGTTATCTGCAATCATTATCCGTACGCCATTCCCTTCAGGCATAACAGATATCTCTAACCGCTTCTCCCCTTCCATACCAGCAAGTCCATGCTTAATAGCATTCTCTACCGGAATCTGCACAATCATGGAAGGTACAATGATTTTCTCTACATCCAAGGTCGTATCGACCGATAAATCCAATATAAAGTTTTCACCTAACCGGTCCCTTTCCAAGCCGATATACGTCTGTACAAAATCCAATTCCTCCCGTAGCGGCACACTTAGTTTCTCTGTCATTTCCAAACTCTTACGCAACAATTTCACTAAATCAACCAATCCCGAACGTTCTCTGTCAGTCCCTTTAAAACGGCTAATCTCACGATTCAGCACATTAAAAGTAAAATGAGGTGAAACATGATTACGGATATTCTCCATACGAAGGCGGCTTATCTGGTTAAGAAGACGTTCCTGCAAAAAAGCACGTTTCTTTTTCATCAAACGATAAAGAAAAAATAATACAGCGATAGAGCCAACACAGGCAATAGCCCAAATGTACGATGTAAGCCGCAAGACTTTCATCTCTCCCGACTGTTTTTCAATCAAAAGTTCACGCCGCATTACAATCGTGTCCTGACTATATCGCATGTCTAACTCCGCAACACGAGTACGTATCTGCTCGTTCCGGATAGAATCATTCAACTCCTGATCACGTCTCAAATATTCATAAGCACGCCGATAATCACCTGTCTGCTCAAAATAGTGCTGCAAATACTGATTACGGATATTAATCATATTGGCATCGACATGCCCGTCAGGAACAGTACGCGCAATCATCCGGCTGGCAAGTGACACATCACCCTGTCGGAGTGCAAGTTCTATCATTTGAGTTTCAATATAATACATCGCCGAACGATTATTCATACCGGAAAAGAAACGATAACTGTCATTCAGATATAGTTGAGCGGAATCCAACTTATCAGTCAATACATACAACTCACCCAGATTGGCTTTACACAGATTCTGTTCATAAATCATCTGAGAATAAGGAGCTACAACAGCTAAAGCACGCTCCATGTAGCAAGAAGCTTCCCGGTAATCTTTCTTATAATAAAAATGGTTACCACGATTGTTGAGATAAGTAAACTTCTCAGGAACACTCATCTGCGAAAAGTAACGACCGGCCATCTCATAATAATGATTAGAAAGATCGAAATCACGCAATTCCATATACGTCTGTCCCAAACCATAATAAATAGGAAACTTATTGCGGTCGGGCAAGCCTAATGAATCACAAAGGAACAACGCACGCCGATAATAATAAGCCGCATCGGTATAATCGCTTTTATGAACATTACCGTCGGCCAGATTTATGCAAATATCAGGCAAATAAGACAATTCATTACCCTGCTTGCGATGTTCATAAGCTTTCTGATAATACACAACGGCAGAATCCGGAAAATTCCATCTCCCCCATACATTTCCCATCATATTGTAAGTGGCAGAAAAGAGATCGTGTATTTGTGGAGAGTCAGAAGATTTCTGACAAAAATGAAGAATTATCCGGCTGTAATACACAACCGAATCAAACTGAGAAGCAGCAAAACAGGCCTTAGAATAGACATTCATTAATCGATAATAGGACAAACTATCTGCAGTCTGCGACATATTCTTACGCAATAAAGAACGGGAATAGGCATTATTCGTGAACAGAGAATCCATCGCTTTTCTTTCCAATAAAGTCACAATATCATCTTCGCCACCCGTTTCTGATATGTCTACATGCTCGTCACATCCACACACAAACAATAATGAACAGATGAATACAATAACTCCCTGAATATATCTATCTACCATCTCCTTATCTATAGAATATTGCAACAAAAATACATTCTTTTTCTGAATGATATATATATTCTGATAGAAATTATAAGCAAAATTACTTATCTTTGTAGCCAATATTATAGAATACAGGAATCTAATGAGTCCATTAAACTTCACTCACATTCTGACACAGGCAGTCGATGAGCTTTCGGAAAGCGAATCATATAAAGGACTGTTTCATCAACACAAAGACGGCGAACCCTTGCCCTCTGCACGGGTATTGTGCGAAATTATCGAGTTGTCACGTTCCATTCTCTTTCCCGGGTATTTCGGTAATTCCACGATCAACAGCCGGACAATCAATTATCACATCGGAGTTAATATTGAAAAATTATTCGGCCTGTTGTCAGAACAGATTCTGGCAGGATTGTGTTTCGGAAAAAATGAAGAATGCGGTACTTGCAACGAATTACAGCGCGAAGAAGCAGCCCGTCTTGCCGCAAAGTTTATCAGTAAGTTACCACATATGCGTCGTATTCTGGCCACGGATGTGGAGGCAGCTTACAATGGCGACCCTGCAGCCCAAAGCTTCGGCGAAGTGATTTTCTGTTATCCGGCCATCAGAGCCATCAGTAATTATCGCATTGCCCACGAATTATTGGAATTAGGTGTACCGCTCATTCCCCGTATCATTACGGAAATGGCACACAGTGAAACGGGCATAGATATTCATCCGGGTGCTCAGATCGGAAGCTATTTTACCATAGACCACGGAACCGGTGTGGTAATCGGAGCCACCAGTATCATCGGACAGAACGTGAAACTGTACCAAGGGGTTACGTTAGGTGCCAAAAGTTTCCCGTTGGATGCCGACGGCAAGCCGATCAAAGGCATTCCCCGCCATCCGATACTGGAAGACAATGTGATCGTCTATTCCAACGCAACTATCTTAGGACGTATCACTATTGGTAAAAATGCGACAGTAGGCGGTAACATCTGGGTGACGGAAGACGTACCTGCAGGAGCGAAAATCGTCCAGACCAAAGCCAAAAAATAAAGGAAACAATGTGCAAGTATGCCCATGTACCGATTAAGAGAATAAGAAATTAATAACTTGAATAATTAACAAATTAACGCGCCAGCCAATCGGCACATTACCCCCATTGGCATATTGGCACATTATTCATTATGAGCGAACAATTTGAAATGATTGCCAAAACCTTCCAGGGATTGGAAGAGATACTGGCAGAGGAGTTGACGGCATTAGGAGCCAATGACGTACAGATAGGTCGAAGAATGGTCTCATTCACCGGAGATAAAGAGATGATGTACAAAGCGAACTTTTGCCTGCGCACCGCCATCCGCATTCTGAAGCCCATCAAAAATTTTAAAGCCAAGGATGCCGACGAAGTTTATGATCAAATCAAAGCCATCGATTGGGAAAATATATTGGATGTAAACAAGACCTTCGCCGTAGATGCCGTTGTATTCAGTGAAGAATTCCGTCATTCCAAATTCGTCTCTTATAAAGTGAAAGACGCTATCGTTGACTATTTCCGCGAATTGAACGGCAAACGTCCATCCGTGCGTATCAACAAACCGGATGTACTATTAAATATCCATATCGCACAAACGACCTGTACTCTCTCCCTCGATTCATCCGGCGAATCCCTACATCGACGCGGTTACCGTCAAGAAGCTGTTGAAGCACCGCTAAACGAGGTATTGGCAGCCGGTATGATTTTAATGACCGGATGGAAGGGCGAATGCGATCTCATCGATCCGATGTGCGGATCGGGAACAATCCCCATCGAAGCTGCATTGATAGCCCGTAATATCGCACCGGGTGTATTCCGCAAGGAGTTCGCTTTTGAAAAATGGGTAGACTTCGATCAGGAACTATTTGACAATATCTACAACGACGATACGCAGGAACGGGAATTCGGACATAAAATATACGGTTATGACAACAACCCGAAAGCCAATGAAATTGCCATGCATAACATCAAGGCTGCCGGTGTATCAAAAGACATCGTTTTGAAACTACAACCGTTTCAGCAATTCGAACAACCGGCCGAAAAATCAATTATCATCACGAACCCGCCTTATGGTGAACGTATATCCACCAATGACCTTTTAGGACTGTACAGCATGATCGGCGAACGATTAAAGCATGCATTTGTGGGCAATGATGCATGGATACTCTCGTATCGTGAAGAATGTTTCGACCAGATAGGATTAAAACCCAGTCAAAAGACCCCACTTTTCAACGGAGCACTGGAATGCGAGTTCCGTAAATACGAAATATTCGACGGTAAATACAAGGAATTCAAGAGTCAGGAAAGCGGCGAAGAGAATGGAGAAAAAACATCGAGAGAGAGAAAAGAATTCCGTCCACGCCGTGAAGAAGGAGGCCGTAGTTTCTCCGGAGACAGAAGGCCAAGAGAAGGACAAAGCTTCAATAATGGCGACAGAAAGCCGAGAGAATTCAAAAAAAATTAGAAGCCGAAGGCTGAAAAGTAGCAATGATGGATGAATTAGCTATCATAGAAAATAAGATCTATGAAATCAGAGGACAGAAAGTAATGCTGGACTTTGATCTGGCAGAAATGTACGGCGTAGAGACTCGAGTATTAAAACAAGCTGTACGGCGCAACATCGAACGTTTTCCAATAGAATTCATGTTTGAACTTACTAAAGAAGAAGCAGAGTTTTCAAGATCACAATCTGTGACCTTGAAAACAGGACAGGGACATAACATTAAATATCTTCCTTTTGCTTTTACAGAGTATGGAGTAGTGATGTTATCAAGTGTACTAAAAAGCAAAACGGCCATTGAAATCAATATCAATATTATCCGTGCCTTTGTCCACATGCGCCAATATTTGCTTTCGAACATCCCCAAGCAAGAACTGGACGAATTAAGAAAACGTGTGGAATATCTCGAAGAAGATATATCCTCCGATCGGGAAAGCTATGAAAAACAGTTCGAAGAGCTGTTCACAGCCTTTGCCAAAGTCAGTGCCATCATTCAATCTAAAACGGCTCCTTTAAACAGGGTCAAGATACAAGGATTCAAAAACCAAGAGGATAAATAAGAAAATGATGAATAAAAAAGGTTATCTACTGATAGGATTGATCTATAGCCTATTTATCACAAATATCATGTCGCAAGAATTAAAAACGCCGACACTGGAAGATCTGATTCCCGGCGGCGAGACCTACCGTTATGCCGAAAATCTTTACAGCTTACAATGGTGGGGGGATGAATGTATCAAACCAAGTATAGATACTCTATTCGTTATCGATCCCAAAACAGGAAAAGAGAAGATCATCGCCATACGGGAAACCGTAAACAAAGTACTGGAAAAAGAACAGACAGGAAAACTGCCGCATTTCTATTCCACAAGTTTCCCTTGGGCAGATAAAGAAGAAATGCTGATCGAACTGCCCGGCAAATATGTTGTCTATGACTTCAAAAACAACCGGATCGTTTCTACCGTTACATTGGCAAAAGGTGCTTCTAATCAAGATTATTGTACCGCTACCAGAAACGTGGCCTATACGGTCGGGAACAATCTGTACGTAAACGAGAATCCTGTTACCGATGAGCCCGAAGGCATTGTTTGCGGTCAATCCGTACACCGAAACGAATTCGGCATCTACAAAGGCACATTCTGGAATCCCAAAGGCGATCTGCTGGCATTTTACCGTATGGACGAAAGTATGGTGACTCAATATCCACTGGTAGATATAACCGCCCGTATAGGAGAAGTAAACAACATCCGTTACCCAATGGCGGGAATGACCAGCCATCAAGTCATGATAGGTATCTACAATCCGACTACCGGCAAAACGCACTATTTAAAGACCGGAGACCCTACTGACCGTTATTTTACCAATATCAGTTGGTCACCGGACGGAAAAAGCCTCTATCTGATAGAATTAAACCGCGATCAGAACCATGCAAAATTGTGCCGATATGATGTAGAAACCGGAGAACTGGCCGCTACCCTCCTCGAAGAGACACATCCCAAATATGTAGAACCTCAGCAACCCATCGTTTTCTTACCTTGGGATTCTACTAAGTTCATCTACCAAAGCCAACGTAGCGGTTTCAATCATTTATATCTGTATGACATCACCGGCAAGCTGATCAAGCAACTGACCGAAGGGCAATGGCTGGTTAATAGCATCTTGGGCTTCAATGAAAAAAAGAAAGAAATTCTTTTCAGTGTCAACGATGCTACAGGACGGGATAACTTCTCCGTAAATGTAAAAACAGGCAAACGCAGTCTGCCTTTCAGTATGCATACAGATACCGAAGGAGTACACAATGCTACAGCCAGTCAATCAGGCCGTTATGTGATTGACAGTTACTCTACTCCCACCATTCCCAGAAAAATTGACATCATCGATACTCAAACGGGAAAGAACATCAACTTGCTCACAGCAGCCAATCCGTTCGACGGCTACAAAATGCCGGTTATCGAAACCGGTACGATCAAAGCCGCAGACGGTGTAACCGATTTGTATTACCGCCTTATCAAACCTGCTGACATGGATCCGAACAAAAAATACCCCGCCATTGTATATGTCTACGGAGGTCCCCATGCTCAAATGGTCACAGGAGGCTGGCAAAACGGTGCCCGCGGATGGGATATTTACATGGCCAATAAAGGATACGTCATGTTCTGTCTGGATAATCGCGGCAGCTCTAATCGTGGACTGGAATTTGAAAATGTTACCTTCCGCCAATTAGGTATCGAAGAAGGAAAAGACCAGGTAAAAGGAGCCGAATTTCTACAAAGCTTGCCTTATGTAGATAAAAACCGGATCGGCGTGCATGGATGGAGCTTCGGCGGCCACATGACTACTGCACTGCTACTCCGCTATCCGGAGATTTTCAAAGTAGGTGTAGCCGGTGGTCCTGTTATCGACTGGAGTTATTATGAAATAATGTACGGAGAACGGTATATGGATACCCCTCAAAGCAATCCCGAAGGTTATGAACAGTGTAATCTGAAAAATCTGGCCGGCAACCTGAAAGGGCATCTACTCATCATCCATGATGACCACGATGATACCTGTGTGCCCCAGCATACACTTTCATTCATGAAAGCCTGCGTAGACGCCCGTACTTATCCGGATCTCTTCATTTACCCGGGACATAAACACAATGTAATGGGACGCGACCGCGTACATTTACACGAAAAGATAACCCGCTATTTTGAAGATAACCTGTAAACCGGTGCCTGTTTTAAAGATGCGATAAATAAATTATAAGTAAGAACAAATGCCACATATCCGGTGCCGGACGCGCACATTGGTATATCGGCATATTAACCCAATTATCAATATGAAACTGTTACTCTTAGGTTCGGGCGGCCGTGAACATGCCTTAGCATGGAAAATAGCCCAAAGCCCCAAAGTGGAAAAGTTATACATCGCTCCCGGTAATGCCGGAACCTCTTCGGTCGGTGAGAACGTAAACATCAAAGCTACAGATTTCGATGCACTGAAAGCATTTGCTCTTAAAAAGAAAATCGATATGATCGTAGTCGGCCCCGAAGATCCGTTGGTAGAAGGTATTTATGACTATTTCCAAAACAGCCCTGAAACAAAGCATATCTCCATTATCGGGCCTACTGCCGAAGGTGCCCGTTTGGAAGGCAGTAAAGAATTTGCCAAAGAATTTATGCAACGCCATCACATTCCGACCGCACGGTACAAGAGTATCACAGCCGATACCCTGGAAGAAGGATTTGCTTTTCTGGAAAGTCTGGAAGCACCCTATGTATTGAAAGCCGACGGACTCTGTGCCGGAAAAGGAGTATTGATACTTCCGACTCTGGATGAAGCAAAAAAAGAGCTGAAAGAGATGCTTAGCGGTATGTTCGGAGACGCATCGGCAACAGTGGTTATCGAAGAGTTTCTCAGTGGAATCGAGTGCAGCGTATTCGTATTGACGGATAGCGAACACTATAAAGTACTTCCTGTAGCCAAAGACTACAAGCGTATCGGTGAAGGCGACAAAGGTCTCAACACGGGAGGTATGGGCAGCGTTACTCCGGTTCCCTTTGCCAATGAAGAGTTTATGGAAAAAGTCCGCACACGGATCATCGAACCTACCGTCAACGGACTAAAGACAGAGGGCATTCTTTATAAAGGCTTTATCTTCCTGGGGCTGATCAACGTAAAAGGAGAACCGATGGTGATCGAATACAACGTCCGTATGGGAGACCCGGAAACAGAAAGCGTAATGCTTCGCGTCAAAAGCGATCTCGTAGAGCTTTTCGAGGGAGTAGCCCAGAAAAACTTAGATACAAAAACGCTCGAGATCGATCCTCGCACGGCAGCATGTGTCATGCTGGTAAGCGGCGGCTATCCGGAAACTTACCAGAAAGGATTTCCTATCAGCGGCATTGAACAGGCCCAAGATACGGAAAGCATTCTCTTTCATGCCGGCACGGCCTTAAAAGAGGGTCAAATCGTAACCAACGGAGGACGTGTCATTGCCATCAGTTCGTATGGAAATTCCAAAGAAGAAGCACTTGCAAAGAGCTATCAAGTGTCCGAGATGATACAATTTGAAAAGAAAAACCTCCGGCACGATATCGGATTTGATTTATAATGAGAAATAGAAGACTACAAGGCCGGATAACAGCAGGCAGATTCACACTGCCCGCTGTTATCCTTATTTGCATCGTCTGCTGGATAGGCACTTCCATCCTGCTGCCTGCAATGAGTTCGGAAAAAGAAGCCGGATATGCATTGTGGCAGTCGGTCTGCACACTTTATCTCCCTGCCTGGGCCGACAGGGTCATCAGCTTTATGCTATACGCCGCCATCGGATATTTTCTGATCGAGCTCAACAATACGTTCGCCATTATCCGTATGCGGGCTTCGGTACAGACCTCCATTTATTTTTTATTGGTAACCATCTGTCCGGGCATGCACCTGTTGTATGCAGGAGATATAGCCGCCGTAGCCTTCCTCATCTCTCTGTTTTTCTTATTTAAAAGTTATCAGCACCCCCGTCCGGTGAGTTATATATTCCATTCTTTCGTTTTTATAGGAGCGGGAAGCCTGCTGTTTCCACAATTATTATATTTCATTCCCCTTTGGCTGATAGGAGCTTATTACTTCCAATCACTCACAGCCCGTAGTTTTTGTGCCGCATTGATAGGGTTGAGTGTTTCCTATTGGTTTTTGTTCGGCCATGCGTTCTTCTACGGCCAGATGGAGCTGTTCTACCAACCATTCGTCGAGCTGGTTCATTTCCAACCGGTCAATCCCGGCAAGGACCTTCAACTTTGGGAGCTCGTTACGCTTGGTTATCTATTCATCCTGTTCATAGTCAGCGCAGCGCATTGCATTGTCAGTGGATTCGAAGACAAGATACGTACCCGTTCTTATCTGCATTTCCTGATTTTCATAAATTTCTGCATATTCCTGTTCATATTCCTGCAACCGGCCCACTGCATGGACCTACTATCGTTACTTCTGATAGGAGTCAGTATTCTTGTGGGACATTTGTTTGTTTTAACCAACAGTAAAGCCGCTAATCTATTCTTTATCGGTTCCATGACCGGATTAATTCTCTTATTCTGTTTCAATGTATGGACGCTTTTATAAATTTTCTTATTGAATGGGGTTATTTAGGCATGTTTCTTTCTGCCGTACTGGCTGGGAGCGTTGTTCCTTTCAGCTCGGAAGCGGTGTTGGCAGCATTGGTTCTGCCCAGTACAGGTTTGAGTCCTGTTATCTGCCTGTTATCAGCTTCGGCAGGCAACCTTTTAGGTAGCCTGACCTGCTATGCAATGGGGCGCATGGGCCGTATGGATTGGCTTGAAAAATACTTCCACATGAAACGGGAAAAGGTAGAACGTATGCAAGCCTACCTTAACGGACGAAGCGGCTTCATGGCTTTCTTCGCTTTTCTTCCCATTATCGGAAGCGTAATAGCCGTTGCACTGGGATTTCTGCGAAGCAATATATGGGTAGTTTCCATCTCTATGCTGGCCGGAAAAATGCTGCGTTATATATTAGTAATCCTTGCAGCGAGGGGGCTGATCGACTTAATGGTATGAAACGAATCATTGAACTGACTGCCGATGGCAGCGCCACTCTTTTCGTTCCGGAGTTGAACGAACATTATCATTCTGTGAAAGGCGCCAGAACCGAGTCTCAACATATTTTCATCGACATGGGATTGAATGCCTCCGAAGCCGTAGAGCCACATATTCTCGAAATAGGTTTCGGAACGGGATTTAATGCTCTGCTTACACTTGAAACAGCAGAAAGATCCCTTCGGAAAGTGCACTATACCGGTATCGAACTCTACCCGCTTTCCTGGGATATAGTAGAGCCGTTGGGATATAGTAACAACCCGTTGTTCAAAACATTACATATGATTCCCTGGGGTGAGGATGCAATAATAACGCCCCACTTTACGTTAAGAAAAGTACAAGCGGATGTAAACAATGTATTTATGTGTCCATGTGGCAATCTATCTGCTGAAAACACGGTGATACCTGACAGTAACCGGGGGATCGGCACGGCAACACATTGGGACATTATCTATTTTGATGCTTTTGCACCCGAGAAACAACCGGAGATGTGGTCGCAAGAACTATTCAACCGGCTATATGTTATAATGAATCCGAAAGGCATACTCACCACTTATTGTGCGAAAGGGATAGTACGCCGTATGTTACAGGCAGCAGGCTTTACAGTGGAACGCCTTCCCGGCCCCCCAGGAGGAAAACGAGAAATACTAAGAGCCCGGAAAGACTGTCCGCCGGAGAAAAAATAACCATCTAAAAAGAAACAATATATATGAGACATATCTTCGCTCTTCTCCTGATAATCATCTGCCTGACATCGTGCAATACAGGAAAGTCAAAACAAAATAACGAGAAGCCGGTTATTGCCGTCACCATCGAGCCGCAACGTTATTTCACCGAAGCCATTGCCGGAGATAAATTCGATGTCATCAGCATCGTACCCAAAGGCAGCAGTCCGGAAACCTACGATCCGACGCCCCAACAGCTCGTTTCACTTGGAGACAGCAAAGCCTATTTCCGCATCGGCTATATTGGCTTCGAACAAGTCTGGATGGATCGTCTCACAGACAATACCCCCCACATTCAAGTATTCGATACGTCGAAAGATGTAGACCTCATTTTTGAAGAAGAAGAGATTCACGGAGACCACCGCCATGCCGGAGGCGTGGAACCACATATCTGGAATTCGACCGGCAATGCCCTCATCATCGCGCGTAATACGTACAAAGCGCTCTGTCAGCTGGATAAAGAGAACGAAGCCTATTATCTGGCCCGATACGACAGTCTGAGCCAACGTATCATACAGACAGACAGCATTATCCGGGAAACCTTGAAAGAGCCCGGTGCTACCCGGACATTTATGATTTATCATCCGGCCCTTTCCTATTTCGCCCGCGATTACGGACTGCAACAAATCAGCATCGAAGAGGGCGGAAAGGAGCCCTCTCCTGCCCATTTGAAAGAGTTGGTAGATGTTTGCCGCCAGGCAGACGTCCGTGTTATTTTCATCCAACCCGAGTTTGATCATCGTAATGCAGAAATCATAGCTAAAGAAACCCGGACAAGAATTATCCCCATCCATCCTCTCAGTTACGACTGGGAAGCAGAAATGCAGGCAGTTGCCCGGGCATTGGCAAACAACGATAAACAATAAACGATCCGATGACGACACAACCGATAATAGAAGTTCACGGACTTTCCGCCGGATATGACGGACGTACCGTGCTGCATGACATCGACCTTACTGTCTATGAAAATGATTTCTTAGGCATTATCGGCCCCAACGGAGGAGGAAAAACAACTCTCATCAAATGCATCTTAGGGTTATTAAAACCTACAGCCGGAAAGATTACATACAATATTTCGACTATGGGTTACCTCCCGCAATACAATACGATCGACCGTAAATTTCCTATTTCCGTTGAAGAGGTAATATTATCCGGACTCAGTTCCAAAAAGTCACTCATCAGTAGATTTACAGACGAACAACGCGAGAAAGTGCGTTCAACCATCGCCCGTATGGGACTGGAAGGCTTGGAAAGCCGTGCGATCGGACAACTCAGTGGCGGACAATTACAACGTGCTTTATTGGGGCGTGCCATTGTCAGTGACCCGTCGGTCGTTATCCTCGACGAACCGAGTACTTACATAGACAAACGTTTCGAAGCCCGCCTATACGAGCTTTTGGCAGAAATAAACAAAGAATGCGCCATTATCCTTGTGAGTCACGACATCGGCACGGTACTGCAACAGGTCAAGTCCATCGCCTGCGTCAACGAAACACTGGATTATCACCCGGATACGGAAGTCACGACAGAGTGGCTGGAACGTAACTTCAACTGCCCTATCGAATTATTAGGGCACGGCACATTGCCACACCGCGTACTGGGAGAGCATCACCATCATCATTAGAGGAAAGAGAGAAACCAATAAGAGTCTTAATCGTTTCACAGTTGTGAAACGAGTTCCTCACATATGAGAGACGTGCGTCTCACAACCATGAGACGCTCTCCTCACAATTGTGAAACAGTAAAAAAGCAATAGAAAAAACATAAAAGAGCGACTGCCTTATCACCTTTATTCAACCTGCACACTCCGCAAACAAAGCATATCGACGGACATCCCGTATAGGCTTCTTCCTAAAATCTTATAATTATTCCTCCCTTTCCACTTCTTTATACATGTAAATCATTATCTTTGCGCCCACTTAACATGTTAATGAATAAACAACTATCGTTTTAATGAAACAGTACAAAACCGTAAACAACCTCGTCGGTTGGCTTACTTTCATTATCGCTGCCACGGTCTATTGCATGACAATAGAACCGACAGCCAGTTTCTGGGATTGTCCCGAGTTCATTACTACCGGCTATAAACTGGAAGTCGGTCACCCGCCCGGCGCACCTTTCTTCATGCTGACAGCCAACCTATTCTCACAATTTGCATCCGATGCCACCACCGTGGCCAAAATGGTGAATTACATGAGCGCCCTGATGAGCGGTGCCTGTATTCTGTTCCTTTTCTGGAGCATCACCCATCTGGTACGCAAACTCATTATCAAGGACGAAAACAACATTACGACCGGTCAACTGATCACCATTATGGGTAGCGGACTTGTCGGTGCATTGGTATACACCTTCAGCGACACCTTTTGGTTCAGTGCCGTCGAAGGTGAAGTTTACGCCTATTCATCCCTGTTCACAGCCGTTGTATTCTGGCTGATTCTGAAGTGGGAGGATGTGGCCGACCAGCCACACAGTGATCGCTGGATCATCCTGATCGCCTATCTCACAGGATTAAGCATCGGTGTTCACTTGCTGAACCTGCTTTGTTTACCCGCCATCGTATTGGTATATTATTATAAAAAAGTTCCCAACGCCAATGCCAAAGGTTCGCTTTTGGCCCTTTTCGGTTCTATGGTACTGGTAGGAATCGTACTTTACGGCATTGTACCGGGAGTTGTAAAAGTAGGCGGATGGTTCGAACTGCTCTTTGTCAACAGCATGGGGCTGCCATTCAATACCGGTGTTATTGTTTATATCATTATACTTGCAGCGAGCATCATCTGGGGAGTATACGAAAGTTATACGGAAACCAGCCGCCCACGCATGAATATCTCTTTTATGCTTACCATTGCCCTGTTGGGTATCCCATTCTACGGACACGGAGCAAGCAGCGTCATTATCGGTATTATCGTACTGGCAGCCTTGGGACTTTACCTGTTCGCAAAAAAACTCGATCAGAAATACCAGATATCTGCACGCACCATGAATACCGCCCTACTCTGTACCATGATGATCATGGTAGGCTATTCGTCGTATGCCCTGATCGTTATCCGTTCAACGGCCAACACTCCGATGGACCAAAACTCTCCCGAAGATATCTTCACACTGGGCGAATACTTGGGACGTGAACAGTACGGAACCCGTCCGTTATTTTACGGACAGGCCTACTCTTCAAAAGTAGAATTGGAAGTCAAAGACGGATATTGCGTTCCTGTAGAAGCCAACAGTACCACCAAATATATCCGTAAAGAAAAAACATCCGCAGACGAAAAAGACTCGTACATCGAGGTTCCCGGACGTGTGGAATATAAATATGCACAAAACATGCTCTTCCCGCGTATGTACAGCAGCGCACACGCAGCACAATACAAAGGATGGGTAGATATCAACGGTGTCGACGTCCCCTACGACGAATGCGGCAATGCCATCATGGTCAACATTCCGACCCAATGGGAAAACATTAAGTTCTTCTTCCGCTACCAGCTCAATTTCATGTACTGGCGTTACTTTATGTGGAACTTTGCCGGACGTCAAAACGACCTCCAGGGAAGCGGTGAAATAGAACATGGCAACTGGATTACAGGCATCCCGTTCATCGACAACTGGCTGGTAGGCGACCAGAGCCTGCTTCCGCAAGAACTGAAAGACAACAAAGGACACAATGTATTCTACTGCCTGCCTCTGCTCTTAGGTATTATCGGCCTCCTTTGGCAAGCCTACCGGGGACAGAAAGGCGTACAGCAATTCTGGGTAGTATTCTTCCTGTTCTTTATGACCGGTATTGCCATTGTGCTCTATCTGAATCAGACCCCGAGCCAGCCCCGTGAACGAGATTATGCATATGCAGGCTCCTTCTATGCCTTTGCCATCTGGGTAGGTATGGGCGTGGCAGGTATCATCAAGCTCTTGCAGGACTACGCCAAAATGAAGGAACTTCCGGCGTCTGTCCTTGTTTCAGTACTCTGTCTGCTGGTTCCCATCCAAATGGCAAGCCAGACATGGGATGATCATGACCGTTCGGGACGTTACGTCGCACGTGATTTCGGGCAAAACTACCTGATGTCTTTACAGGAAAGCGGCAATCCGATCATCTTTACCAATGGTGACAATGATACATTCCCCTTATGGTACAATCAAGAGACGGAAGGTTTCCGTACCGATGCCCGTACCTGCAACCTGAGCTATCTGCAAACGGACTGGTACATCGACCAAATGAAACGCCCGGCTTACGATTCCCCGTCACTCCCCATCACATGGGACCGCGTAGAATACGTAGAAGGAACCAATGAATACATTCAGATCCGTCCGGAAATCAAACAGACCATCGACGCCCTCTATGCCCAGGCAAACAGCAGCGACAATCCGGAGGCCTTGCAGAATGTCCGTAACGAGTTCGGAGAAGATCCCTACGAATTAAAGAACATCCTCAAATACTGGATACGTTCCGAGAAAGAAGGGTTACACGTTATTCCGACTGACAGTATCGTCATCAAAATCGATAAAGAAGCCGTACGCCGCAGTGGTATGAAGATTCCGGAAGCATTGGGCGATTCAATCCCCGATCACATGAATATCCTGCTGAGAGATGACAACGGAAGACCCAAACGCGCACTTTACAAAAGCGAGCTGATGATGCTCGAAATGCTGGCGCATGCCAACTGGGAACGGCCGATGTATATGGCCATCACCGTAGGCCGGGAAAATCAGTTAGGCATGGACAAACACTTTATCCAGGAAGGTCTCGCTTCCCGCTTCACACCGTTCGAAACCAAAAAGTTAGGAACAACCGTGGACAGCGAAAAGATGTACGACAACCTGATGAACAAGTTCAAATTCGGCGGCATCGACAAACCGGGCATCTACATTGACGAAAACGTAATGCGCATGTGCTACACACACCGCCGTGTGTTCGCCCAGTTGATAGAGCAGTTGATGAAAGAGGGCAAAAAAGACAAAGCCCTCGCAGCATTGGATTATGCAGAGAAGATGATCCCTGCTTACAATGTTCCCTACGATTGGCAGAACGGTGCCGTACAAATGGCAGAAGCCTATTACCAGTTGGGAGAGACAGAAAAAGCAGATAAGATTATGGACGCATTGGCCAATAAAGCCATCGAATACCTCACTTGGTATCTCAGTCTGGACAATTCGCAATTCTTCGTATCATCACGGGAATTCGAATACCACATCGCTCTGCTGAACGAAGAATTGAAACTCATGGAGAAATATAAATCAAAACTGTCAGACAACTATTCCGGCAAACTGGACGAATTGTATGGCATGTATGTTTCCCGCATGAAAGGAGCAAGATAAAAGGCAATGTTTATAGAGCAACCACCGTGGATTTTCCGCGCTCTATATCCGAAAGCTATCTTCCGGATGAGTCCCGACGAGAAGGCTGTTTATCTGACCTTCGACGATGGCCCCATCCCGGAAGTAACTCCGTGGGTATTGGAGTTGCTGGATAAATACGACATCAAGGCCACCTTTTTCATGGTAGGCGATAATATACGGAAATATCCGGATATATTCAGAATGGTCGTCGAACGCGGGCACCGGATCGGGAATCATACATTCAACCATATTCGCGGATTCGAATACTCTGCCGACGAATACCTAAAAAACACCGATCTCGCTAACCGGGAAATGAAGACCGACCTCTTTCGCCCGCCACACGGACATATGGGCTTCAAGCAATATCACACACTAAAACAACACTATGATATCATCATGTGGGATTTAGTGACACGTGATTACAGTAAAAAGAGACGTCCCGAGCAGGTCTTGGCCAATGTAAAACGGTATGTGCGCAATGGTTCCATCATCACCTTCCACGA
Source organism: Bacteroides sp. CAG:189 (assembly GCF_000432295.1). Taxonomy (NCBI): domain Bacteria; kingdom Pseudomonadati; phylum Bacteroidota; class Bacteroidia; order Bacteroidales; family Bacteroidaceae; genus Bacteroides; species Bacteroides sp. CAG:189. The sequence goes on along the minus strand of NZ_HF991056.1, from coordinate 11,237 downwards.
CTCACTAAAATCGTGGAACAATGGGAATCTGCAATACGCTTTGCCCCGTTCAATCGAATACCTGAAACAACAGGGCTATGCCTTTAAAGTGCTTCCTGCCCGGAGAAGCTCACCGGACGACGGCAATAACAGAAAATAAAATCGTGAAAGCAAAACCATGGAGGTAAAAACCCTTTCTGCAAGTCAAATAAAAGCCGAAGCTCTACGCCTCGGCTTTTCTGCATGCGGAATGGCGCCGGCAGAACCGGTAAACACAGCCATTGCCGACGCTTTCAGCCGATGGCAGGCACAAGGAATGCAGGCGAACATGAATTATATGGGCAACTATCTTGACAAACGCCTCGATCCCCGCCTGCTGATGGAAGGGGTACGGACCATTCTGTCCGTAGCTCTCAATTATTATCCTGCCCGGCAATTACGGGAAGACCAATACCAGTTTGCCTGGTACGCCTATGGCAAAGACTATCACGACTTGATGAAAACCAGACTGACCGCGTTGCAGGCATACATTTCCGCACACTCTCCCCTACCCTTGCAAAGCCGTGTGTTCTGTGATACCGCCCCCGTATTAGAGCGTTATTGGGCCTATCGCGCAGGGCTCGGCTGGATAGGAAAAAACACCCAGCTCATCATTCCACATGCCGGTTCCTGCTTTTTCTTAGGAGAATTGTTTCTCGATATGGAAGTAGACGAATACGACCAGCCACAGAAAAACCGGTGCGGCAATTGTACCCGATGCATACAGGCCTGCCCTACGAAAGCACTGGAGGCCCCTTTTTTGCTCAATTCAAGACGTTGCCTGTCTTACCTTACCATTGAGAACCGCGACGCCATTCCTCTCTTAGAGGGCAAAAAAATGGGCAATAAAATATATGGCTGCAACGAATGCCAGAAAGCCTGTCCCTGGAACAAGTTTGCCACCCCTTGCCAGGCACCGGACCTGCAACCCACAGAGCTCTTTATGCAGATGGAGAAAGAAGACTGGCACACACTGACAGAAGAGCAATACAGAACTCTTTTTAAAGGAAGTGCCGTAAAAAGGGCCAAATATGCCGGACTAATGAGAAACATACATCAGGTGGAAAGTAACGAATAAGCTCCAATCGCATCGCCCCTATCCGGCAAAGTCAAACATGAGACGGCAGTGACAATTTTTGAGAGAATGCCAATAAAAGAAATAAAAGGTTACGATATCCTGCCGTTAATCAAGGATCCCGCCAAACCTGAAACAATACGGGAAGCCACCGTACATCATTCCATCCGTGGAGAATTTGCCATACGAAGAGGGAAATGGAAATTACTATGCTCACCCAGATCCGGTGGCTGGAGCTATCCGAAACCCAATGCAGACAAAGAAGCAATTGCCTCATTACCTCCCATCCAACTTTATGACATGGATCAGGATCCGGGAGAAAAACATAATGTATACAAAGAACATCCGGATATCGTAGAAGAATTGAGAGCACTCTTACAGCAGTATATAAAGAACGGAAGAAGTACTCCCGGAACTCCCCAGAAAAATGGCGCCGTCCATACCTGAGAACAGGTAAAAAGCATCATGCACGATGATTAGAGTCATTTTCCGAGCATAAAAAAGAGACCGCCGCACAGCATCATGCTCCACAACGGTCTTTTTTTCTATTTGAAGTATTCTTAATCTTACTGTACGGTCACCGTCAACGGGGCCCGCAACTTCTGTGCAAACGCAGCTACATACTCATTCCAGGCATCAACCGTTTTGATATCAGCCTTGTCCCATGCAGCTCCCCAGTAATAAGTGTATTCCGAACCCGGCTCGTAGTCACTGACAGCCAATACATGGCCATCTGCCCCACCGCGCAATTCTTTCTTCTCTTTCTCCGGGAAAAGAGCAACTTTAGCCTCTTTTACCGTAGCAGGGAAAGCCGCACCAACAAAAATCTTTCCATTATTGTTGTTTACGTTATCCGTCGGGTCTACATAAGTGATATAACCGTTAGCGGCATCGGCTACAACAGCACCATCCGGTTCATGGAGAACAATACCGGTAACTACAGGAGTCGTTTCTTTCAGATTGCTGTAAGCAACAACCGTCTTGTTCATATGCGAACCTGCATCCAGAGAGATCAGACGAGTTTCTACCACATCCGTATTCTCTTTCACTGTCAATGGGTTATACACCAACTTCACAGTAAAACGCAAGGGGCCATTGTCCAGAATTTCCTGCGTAGCATAGCAATAGGGATAAACAATCTCGTCATCAACCATCAAGGCAGCCGTACCGCCACCCAGTGTAGGCCCTACTTTATAGCAATCCAACCCATTACCATGATCTACATGATAAGAAACAGAGCGGTAAAGCTCACTCGCTGCTTTCGGATCCGTCTTCTTCAACTCATCGATCTTCGCTTTAGTTTCCGGATTCAATTCGCTTGCATAACGGGCCTCTACAACCGGTTCCGTTGTGTTGTATTTGGTCCATACATCATAGCCGAAAGCACGTTCGCCGGTAGCCTGCAAAGCCGGGCCATAAGCACGGAAAGCAACCAGGTCATTCTCCCATGCCACATCATCCACACGTTCGGGATAATAGCGTCCGCATGCCTTCGTATCGAAAACAGCCGGCACACCTGCCTGAATAGTATAAGCGGCAGTCCCGTTTGCCTTTACCGTGGCCGGGAAAATCACTTTCTCATCATAAGTAATCTGATAAGGTACTTGTTGCCCGTCAGCATCGAGTACAATAATTTGTGCCGTATCGGCCAATTGCAATTTAGAAGTAACATCACTCATGGATACCTCCACCATTTCACCGGCACGCTCCATAGCAGTTGGGTTCGTTACCGTTACAGTAACCGTTTTGCTCTCATTACAAGCGAAACATACAAGAGCAGTTGCAATAAAGAAAAATAGTTTTTTCATCTTTCTGTCGTTATTTTGATTATAAAAACCCGAAAGGGCGGAGTTCTCCCCCGCCCTACAGTATATAACTGTATTTTGTCTCTTATTTCGGTTGTTTTCCGATGTATGCCAGAATACCGCCGTCAACGTACAATATATGCCCGTTTACGAAGTCAGAAGCATCCGATGCCAGGAACACAGCAGGTCCTGCCAGATCTTCCGGAGTTCCCCAACGGGCAGCCGGAGTTTTAGCTATAATGAACGAATCAAACGGATGACGCGAACCGTCCGGTTGGATCTCGCGTAATGGAGCAGTCTGTGGAGTAGCGATGTAGCCCGGGCCGATACCATTACATTGGATGTTGAATTCACCGTATTCAGAAGCGATATTTTTAGTCAGCATCTTCAAGCCGCCTTTAGCAGCAGCATAAGCCGATACAGTTTCACGTCCCAGCTCACTCATCATCGAGCAGATATTGATAATTTTACCGTGACCTTTTTTAATCATAGAAGGGATAACAGCCTTTGACACGATGAACGGGCCATTCAAGTCGATATCGATTACCTGACGGAATTCGGCAGCAGTCATTTCATGCATCGGAATACGCTTGATGATACCTGCATTGTTTACCAGAATATCAATAACGCCTACCTCTTTTTCAATCTGAGCTACCATAGCGTTTACCTGCTCTTCGTTGGTCACATCACATACATATCCTTTAGCCTCGATACCTTCAGCCTGATAAGCAGCAAGACCCTTATCCACCAGTTCCTGCTTGATATCGTTAAACACAATCTTTGCACCGGCCCGAGCAAAAGCAGTGGCCAAAGCTAAACCGATTCCGTAAGACGCACCTGTTACCAGTGCTACTTTACCTTCTAATGAAAAGTTTACCATAATAATAATTTATTAATGTGCCAATGTGCCAACATACCGGCAAAGGTACTAATTCACACATCCAGCACGAAGATTGTTAATTAATTGTTCTTATTAAGCTATTTCTTAGAGCCTGTTTAAATTGATACATTGGCACATCAGTGCATTGTATCCTTATTTAAGGTCTGTAATCAACGAGAAGTCCTGATCTCCATAGTCAAGGTTTTCTCCTCCCATACCCCAGATAAATGTATAATTGTGCGTAGCGGCAGCCGAATGAATAGACCATTCGGGAGACAGGACAGCCTGGTCACCCTTCATCCATACGTGACGTGTTTCATCCACCTCACCCATGAAATGACATACAGCATGCTCTTCGGGTACTTCAAAATAGAAATAAGCTTCCATACGGCGGCTATGGACGTGTGCCGGCATTGTGTTCCACACACTTCCCGGAGCCAGTTCCGTCATACCCATTTGTAACTGACAGGTAGGCAATACCTGATTCACCAGCATTTTATTAATATTACGGTGGTTAGAACCTTCCAACGATCCCATTTCTGCAACCACAGCATCTTTCTTCGTCACTTTCTTATCCGGATAATTGCGGTGGGCAGTCAATGAGTTGAAATAGAATTTGGCGGGATTCTTTTCATCTTTGCTCTCGAAAGTCACTTCGCGGTCTCCCGAACCTAAATAAAGGGCTTCTTTATAATCGAGTTCGAATACTGCATTACCGGCTTTCACCACACCGGGACCACCTACATTAAAAATACCCATTTCGCGACGAGTCAAGAAGTAAGGAGCTTTTAGCGGATCGATCGCTTCCAGTTTAAGCACCTCTCCTACCGGCATTGCACCACCGACCACCATTCGGTCATACATAGAATATACCATATTTACTTCGTTAGCTGAGAATACTTTTTCAATCAAGAAGTCACGACGGATTCTCGTAGTGTCGTAGCTTTTTGCATCTTCCGGATGCGCAGCATAGCGAATTTCATAGTTCGTTTTCATACTTTATTTATTTAAATAGTTTATAATATTACAGTTCAGGTGCACGTCGTTTGCGTACACGATGCAAAAATAGAAAAAGAAAATGGCAAAACCTTGCATTTTTGTTCTTATTATCTATCAATATTGTCCACAGACAGATAATAAACGAAGCGTTTAACAAACTATAATACGAATTAGGGAATAAAAAACGAACCGGATGATAAAAAACAATTCGCCCGGATAATGTGACCATCATCCGGGCAAAACCGTTTAAATTTGTACTTCAATATTCAGCTTACCGCCAAGCCCTCTTTCAACTATATCTATCAGGGTTTTCAGAGTCAAGTTACTCCCGTCGTTCTCTATCTTTGAGATAAATGGCCGCTTCTTGTCAATACGTTCGGCCAGTTGAGCCTGTGTCATCGCCTTCTTTTGACGGGCATTACGGATTTGAACACCAATGCGCAGTGTTTCCAACTCACGCTCCAAATTGTCTCGTCCGGGTGTACCTTTTACACCGTAAATTTCATCTTTAAATTGATCCAATGTTGTTATATCCATTATTACCTCCTTTTTTTATCATCATAATATTGAGCCATCAATCGGACAGCCTTATCTATCTCTTTTTTAGGGGTTTTCTGCGTTTTCTTTTGGAAACCGGAAAGCAAAACTACCAATTGTCCCTTATCGAAAAAACAGAAGACACGAAATATATCGCTACTCAAGGTGATACGTATTTCATACAGACCGTCTGTACCCTCCATGTGTTTAAGATACTTCGTCGGAATACATTCTATATATTCTAAGATTTCTAAGATTTTAATAATCTTATTTTGTACTTTCGGAGATTGCTCTCTATAGAACTCTTTAAAGTACGACTTATACAAAAGGAGTTCCCTGACCTTCTTCACCATATCGCAAAGGTAACGTATATATTACATATAAACAAACGAAAAGTTCAGTAATCACAAATATTCATGTATCTTTCCCCGTGTTTCCGTTGAAATAGGATATTTACTTTTTGATTTTGTTTCATAACAATGGGATTTTGAGGAAACATTGCTCTGAAAGTACGTGGAAGGGGATTTGAAAAACGCGACTGAAACCTCAACTGAAACCTTGACGTTTCTTTATTGCGTAATTATTCGGTTTTTGCTTAGAATAGAAAAAGCCCGCTAAAAGCTAAATTTAGCGGGCTTTGTAATTTTTTGCTGGTAAGGTTGTTGTCCCACCAAGAATATATGTGTTGTCCTACCAAGATTCGAACTTAGACAAACAGAACCAAAAACTGTTGTGCTACCATTACACCATAGGACAAACTCGCTGTGCTTTCTGTTAAAAAGCGGTGCAAAGATAGTGCTATGCAACTAAATCTCCAAATATTTTGGCATTTTTTTTATTTAGCAATGATCAGATAGTAGTTCTTCTTGCCCCGTTGAACAAGTAAATACTTCTCATCCAGTAAATCTGCCGTAGTAATCACCTGGTCGAATGCGGCCAACTTTTCTTTATTCAGAGAGACGCCTCCGCCCTGTACCAACTTACGCATTTCACCTTTTGATGCAAATACAGCCGCATTATCTACAAACAAATCGACCGCCTTCACACCTTCAACCAGTACATCACGAGACATTTCGAACTGCGGAACACCTTCGAAAACCGCCAATAGCGTGTCTTCATCGAGTTTTCTCAATGCATCGGAAGTAGCATTACCAAATAAGATATTAGAAGCGTCTACAGCCGCATTATAGTCCTCTTCAGAGTGAACCATAATCGTCACCTCTTTGGCCAGACGTTTTTGAAGCACACGCAGATGCGGGGCTTGCTGATGCTCTGCAATCAATGAATCGATTTCCTCTTTTGAAAGAGCAGTAAATATCTTGATGTAGCGTTCCGCATCCGAATCGCTGACATTCAACCAGAATTGATAGAATTTGTACGGTGAAGTATATTTCGCATCGAGCCATACATTACCCGATTCCGTCTTACCGAATTTACCGCCATCCGCTTTGGTAATCAACGGACAAGTCAAAGCAAAGACCTCTCCTCCGTTCGTGCGACGTATCAGCTCGGCACCCGTAGTGATATTGCCCCACTGATCCGAACCACCCATCTGAAGTTTACAACCCTTAGTCTGGTTCAAATGCAAAAAGTCATATCCCTGAAGCAACTGGTAAGTAAACTCCGTAAATGACAACCCGTCACGGGCTTCCCCGTTCAGACGTCTCTTTACCGAGTCTTTTGCCATCATATAGTTCACAGTAATATGTTTACCCACTTCACGAACAAAATCAAGGAAAGTGAAATCTTTCATCCAGTCATAATTATTCACCAACTCTGCGCGATTCGGCACCTCCGATTCAAAATCCAGAAACTTGGCCAACTGCTTCTTGATACAAGCCTGATTGTGACGCAAAGTCTCTTCATTCAGCAAATTGCGCTCTGCCGATTTACCGGACGGATCACCAATCATACCTGTCGCACCACCGATGAGTGCCAACGGTTTATGACCACAACGCTGGAGGTGGCGGAGCATCATTACGCCACACAAGTGACCAATATGCAATGAATCAGCCGTCGGGTCAATCCCGAGATAAGCTGTTACTTGCTCCTTAGCTAACAATTCTTCTGTGCCCGGCATCATATCTTGCAGCATGCCACGCCATCTTAATTCTTCTACAAAATTCATCGAATGATATTAGTTTTTAAATATTTAGTCAGGGCAAAAGTACGACTCTTTCTTTGAAGAAACAACTCTTATCCATTAAAAAAAACTTTCTTGATATTATGCTGTATCTGCTCCGTAAGTTTGATTACGGAGATTCCCAACGTACGAGCTGCCCTCTCGTATACTTGGCAGATATCCGTCTCGCTGTCATCCGTCTCTAAAAAGAGTCTGTCAAGCGGTATTACCCGTAAAGAATCCTCATTATAACGAATCCCCAAAGAAAGATAAAAGCCCGAACGCAGCATTTCCAAAGCCAATTCCGGCTTTCCGCGAAAACCGTGCTGAATCCAGGGGATATGACCGGAAGCGTTCTTTTTCAGAAGTCCGATAATCCCGGTAGACTTCACATTATGAATCAGAACCGGTTTTCCTAACTTTTCCGCAACAGCCAACTGACGCGAGAAAATGCGTTCCTGAGCCATCAATAACTCCGGATAAACATGTTTATCCATACCGCATTCGCCAATAGCAAGCACTTGCGGATGCCCGGCCAACTCCTCAAACAAAGTCCAGTCTATCCGATTTTCCAACGTCACTTCCCACGGATGTACGCCTACAGAATAAAACCGTCCTGCTTCCGGAAAGAACTTATCTTTCGGAAAACGAATATTCAAGATTGCCCGGAAAGGATCTTCGGACAAATGATGAGAATGTATATCCAACAGTTTCATAATCAACTAAGGTACAGGGTCATATCCGGAACCACCCCAGGGATGGCAACGCAGTATCCGTCTTACAGCCAAATAAAAACCCTTAAAAGGACCGTGTTTTTTAATTGCCTCGATGGCATACTGCGAACAAGTCGGAGTAAAACGGCAGGAGGGAGGGAGCATAGGAGAAATACATGCCCGGTAAAAATAGATAGGAATCAATAATATGTACGACAACAGACGCTTCATTCCAGCCTTTCCGCGATACGGGCCAACAACACTTTTACCTTCTCTTCTATTTCCTCAGTACGACACAGCTCATCCGACAGATAAATAAAAGCAATCGTCAACCCAAGTCCTTTTTCTTGCAGAACCTGCCACAACGGCCCCTTATTCTTCCGGTAAGCCTCACGTATCTGACGTTTTACCCGATTACGCTTTACCGCCCGCTTAAACCGCTTTTTGGGGACACTGATAAGGATAGACACAGGCACTTCCTGCTGCTCCACAGACATATACACCGCACGCAGAGGAAAGACGGAAAACGAACGTGAAAAACCGCCCGCAAACATCTTTTCAATAACAATCTTACTATGAAGCCTTTCAGCTTTACACAATGTATTCATCCGTACGATATAAAAAACAACGAGCTACAAGCACACGCACGGTGCGCAGCACTTGTAGCTCGTCGTTTGTCATTTATTAATTACTTTCCTTTGTTATTCTCCTTAATGAACATATCCAAAGCGGCTGTCATAGAAGGAGCCTGTACGGTAGGAGCCTCTAAATCCAAGCGAAGCCCGGCATCACGAACAGCTTGTGCTGTTGTAGAGCCGAATGTTCCGATCTTAATATTCTTCTGATCAAAATCCGGAAAATTCTTCTTCAGCGAAGAAACACCGGCCGGACTAAAGAATACCAACATATCATAGTCAAATTCTTCATCCTTGCCAAAGTCATTACTAACAGTGCGATACATCACTACCTCCGTATGCTGGATATTATGTTTATCCAACAGGTTCTTGATGTCATCATTGTGCACATCCGACATCGGCACGAGATATTTCTCAGTCTTATGTTTCACAATAGAAGGAATCAGATCTTCAATCTTACCTGTAGCGCCAAAGAATATCTTGCGCTTGCGGTATTGCACATACTTTTGAATATAAAGTGCAACTTGTTCCGTTACACAAAAATACTTCATTGTTTCCGGAATAGTCACACGAAGCTCCGTGCAAAGATGGAAAAAATGATCAATCGCATGACGCGAAGTAAATATGACAGCTGTGTGGTCAAGGATTGACACTTTCTGTTGTCTGACCTCTTTAGCAGAAACACTTTCTACTTTGATAAAGGGGCGGAAATCTATTTTTACGCCATACTTTTCGGCAATGTCGTAATAGGGAGATTTCTCTGAAGCAGGTTTTGGCTGCGACACAAGTACTTTCTTAATTTTCAACGTCCTAAATTTTTATTACCAATATATTGTTTAGTTCTCTCAAGCCCTGATACAAAAGTAAATAGGGCATGATTTCAAGGGCACAAAAGTACAAAATTAAAAGGAAAAGGCTGCTAATCTTATCGAAAAAAAGCTTTATCCACTTATAAAACATCAATATTTTAGCAAAAATTATCAAGAACAGCCCGATTGAAACTAAAAACAAGATATTCAAATCGAAATAAACAAGGAGAAGAACGAACGGAAAAAGAACGAATCCGAGGTAATAAATCAGTGTAGAATAAGACTCCAACCATATAGTTGTCCGATTTTTATCAAAAAACACCCACCCTAAGAAAGAATAAAACAGCCACTTTAGTAAAAGATAAAGCAAACAGATAAGAATATAAATTCCTAATAGGAGAGGAGGGGAAACCTTTTCCATCAAAGTCGGCTGCACATCATTAAAGTAGTTAAAAATGCAGATACCACTCAAGATACAGGTCTGAAATACCAGCAACAACAGATAACGGACATCCGCCGCCGTAGAGGCAGCAAAAATACTTGTACGTTCGCGATGAAGCATAAAGTCCTTTGCTTGTTGAGAAAGAAACTTCTTGCTCCGTGCCAACGCAAAGGACGAGAAGAAGAAACAGGCAAGCAGAACCAATGCAATTACATCGTCCGTACGGGGAGAATAGGGAAGGGGTATCCCCTCAAAACCCGATACAAGCATCAACCACGCACTCATATAGCCGCAAATTTACGGATGGACGCATCCCAAACGGGAACCCTATACACCAGTTCGACAGCCTCTTCAGGAGTGGCAGCTACATGCCAGATATCGCCATGCTGTCTCCGCATAAAATTCTCGTCAATAGCCCGCTTAAGCTGGTCGAGCAACGGATCGAAAAAGTCGTTTGTATTCAATATCACAATCGGATTAAGATAAAGCCCCAACTGTTTCCAGGTGATAACTTCAAGCAGTTCTTCCAATGTACCGCATCCGCCGGGTAGAGCTATGACAGCATCACTTAAATCCACCATGAGCTGCTTCCGCTCATGCATACTTTCCACTTCAACCAACCGGGTCAATCCTGTATGATGCCATCCCTGCTCCACCATAAACCGGGGAATAACCCCCGTAACCTCACCTCCGTTTTCAAGGACAGCATCGGCTACAGAACGCATCAATCCAATACTTCCAGCACCGTTCACCAAACGGATACGCCGTTCGGCAAACAACTTGCCCAACCGGCCGGCTGCTTCAAAATACACTTTATCTATCTTGGTACTCGATGCGCTGTAAACACATACGGAATTTATCTGATTCATACTTCTATATCATATGTTTAGACCACAAAGGTACGTTTTTTTGGGTTACACATAAAATCCTTCAATAAAAGAAGTATAAAAAATGGCCCTAATTCAGAGAGTGGATCATTATCGTCTTCACAAGATATTCTATATACTTATCAACAACCATTAATCCTACTTCATGCAACCCCCAAATTAAACTTCTATTCCCAAAACATCCGGATGTTCTTATATAAAACATGGGGATGTTCCAGTGCAGAACATGGGGATGTTTTCACACACAACATCCCCATGTTTTATATGTACATCTTACACAATGATGTGTACTGGATTTAGTTGACAACTTCGATT
>NZ_HF991055.1:0-46422 GCF_000432295.1 Bacteroides sp. CAG:189 | reverse complement strand
TTTAAATTTACCCCTCAGATTTTTACGTTGACCCAGAACATAAGGGACAAAATGGGGGCCCTTGAAATTTGGTAAAAGGCAATTCCAATCGTAAATTGTAAATCGTCTAATCGTAAATAGATTCGTTTAGTGTACCACTTTCAAGCCTACCACTCCTATCAGAATCAACAGAACGAACAGCAATCTGAATATGTTAGCCGAATCATGAAAGAAAAAGATACCGATAAGAACGGTTCCTACTGCTCCAATACCCGTCCAGATGACGTATGCCGTACCGATTGGAATTGTTTTTTGTGCGAGGTAGAGAAGAAATCCGCTTGTTCCCATAGAAATGATGGAAACAGTGATGAACAGATAGAAATATTTCTCATAAGTACTTGCCAGTTTAAATCCCAGAGGCCATCCTATCTCCAATATTCCAGCCCCAATTAATAACAACCATGCCATAATCCGTTTATTTAAAATTTTTGGTAAAGGTAGATGCTTCGTCAGAAAAAGCAGTTGATAATTATCAATTAAGTGTTTTAGTGAATAAAATCGGTTATATTTGTCGGAGAAATAAAGACAAGTTATGGGCACTACACCGCTTTTTCGTTCTTTAGAACATGCTCCCTTGCAAGGTGTCATGACTAAGTTGAAGTTGATCTGGAATGAGATTTCTTATCCCAAGGGATATGTTCTGATCAATAGGGATAAAATAGAGCGCGATGTATATCTGATAAAGCAAGGAATTGCCAGGGCTTATATTGAAGTGGACGGTAAAGATGTCAGCATTTGGTTTGGGATGGAAAATGACATTATAATTTCTGCGCAAGGATATGTGAATGGAGAGAAAGGCTATGAGACGATAGAACTTTTAGAGGATGCCGTTTTGTATAAAATGGATCTTGGGCAATTACAGCAATTGTACCGGCAGGATATCGAAGTATGTAATTGGGCGCGACAGTTGATTGAAAAAGAATTTGTAGGAACCGAACATCGCCTGATTTCTAACCTTTCTATGTCTGCAACCGAACGCTATTTGCAACTTCTGAAAGAAAAACCGGAGATTTTACAGCGTGTGCAGTTGCGTCATATCGCATCTTATCTTGGTATTTCATCGGAGCACTTGAGCAGGATACGTGCCAATACGAAAAACAGAATGGTATAAAAAGAGGCTTATCAACTGTAAGGATTATCGAGGAAGTAGGAAATGTATTCGGTATTATATCAGTTTTTATCAATAATAGGAGTACTTCCGCCAAAAGTAATAGTAACGCAGGGCGGCCAAGAGCTTATTTTTGCATCGTTCCAGACAAATAGAAAACGGAATCTGATACAAATATGAAAACCTTGCATCTGTTATTTTCATCTCTGTTGTTTATTTTCAGCCCTTGTGTGATCTGTGCATGGCAAACAAGGGATTCTCTTGTTCTTACGCAATCCGAAACTTTACGTTATGCGACGTTGGTGAATGATTACTTTATGCGTACATATCCCGATGTAGGTGCCAAATCCTATGTGGGCAACAAAGAACGTACCAGTAAGATATGGACTCGTGGTGTCTATTATGAGGGGTTGATGTCTCTCTATCGCCAACATCAGGATGAGCGTTGGCTCAAATATACTGAAGATTGGGGGAACCATCACGGATGGAAAGCATCGGAAAAGAAGCAAGAACGGCATGCTGATTTCCAATGTTGCGGACAGGCGTATCTGGATATGTATATGCTCAATCCGGCGCAGACTGTGAGAAAAACCCATATTAAAAAACTTATCGATGATATGCTTGCCACGAATGTGGTTGATGACTGGTATTGGGTGGATGCCGTACAGATGGCTATGCCTATTTTTGCCCAACTGGGGACAATTGAAAAAGATGAACGGTATTTCCGGCGCATGTACGAAATGTATATGTTTACCCGTAACCAGCATGGCGGCAGTAAAAAGAATGGCGGACTTCCGCTTTTTAATACTGAAGACGGGCTTTGGTATCGCGATTATAACTATGACCCTCCGTACATGGATTTAAAAGAGGCAGATAAGCCGTGCTATTGGTCGCGAGGAAATGGTTGGGTATATATGGCTCTTGCGCGTGTGCTGTATTATTCTCCCGATACGGTAGTACACCGTCAGCAATATATGGATGATTTCGTTCTGATGTCCGATGCTCTGCTGGCTTGTCAGCGTGAGGATGGTTTTTGGGGAGTTAGTCTGGTTGCTCCCTTGAATACGGGCGATACGCGGTCCCCCGGACCGGAAACTTCGGGTACTGCCTTGTTTGTGGCGGGCATGGCTTATGGTATCCATGCCGGAATATTGGACCGGGAGAGATATCTGCCGTGTGTGATTCGTGGTTGGAATGCGATGTGTAAAGTAGCCGTTCATGACGATGGCTTTTTAGGTTATGTGCAGGGTGCGGGAGCGAAACCGGAAGACGGGCAACCGGTGTTGTTTGACCGTGCGGCCGATTTTGAGGATTTTGGCATCGGTTGTTATCTGCTGGCTGCCGCAGAGGTTTATCAATTGGGAGATGTGGACTTAAGGGAGCCAATAACGGGGATGGATATATTGCCTGAGAAATCTGATAATCTGGACTTTTCCTGGACTCTTTCGGGAGATAAACTCAAGATTGGGGTCTTATTGGATACTCCGGTCCCGGTAACAGTACGGCTGTATGATATAAGTGGTAATTTGGTGAAGGCTCTATCGGTACAAAAGACAAAGACGGGAAAGAATGAATTTATTATCTCTCTTTTTAAAGAATCAATTTGCTATATCTGTACGGTTGAAACGGCTTTTGCAATCAAGAGTAAGAAAATTGTGATTGTCAGGTAAAAAATCAGGGGGGGGGATTATTGCATATTGCCTCCGGCTTCTCTCTTGGAAGCCGGAGAGTTTGTAACATATTGCGGAATGTAGGATACTGTATCGTATCTTAATCTGTTTTTTATCAGATCGTTTAAGGAAGATATATACTAATGAGAATTATTTTTTCCTTGCCAATCGCCATATTACATTTGTATTCTTGGATAAAATGAGTGAATCAGCATCGATCTTAGTGATGCTCAGAGTATCTGTTCCCATTATTGTTTGTTTGTTACCGATACTTTCGTATTGTAAAGTCAACGTTTTATTATCCAAGTTCCAATTTTTTATAAGTAAGGTTGCCATATTTACCGATTGGGCTGTCCCGTTTGGATTAAGAGTGAATCCTTGCATCTCTTGGGCATTTATCGGATTGGGTTCGAGCCAGGTTCCCTGAATATAATAATAAGGCGAATGGGCAGTAACTGTCAGTTCCGCAGCCTTCAAAACCTGAACCCCGTCTATGTTTTCAGTACTGCAAGTTACTTTTACTGAATCATTTAGCAGAACTCCGGGAACTTTTTGGGGATTGGTGTCCATTGTGCTGATATTTATCGTATCTCCTTGATTGGAAATGACTGTTATATTATTCATACTTGCATCATATACGATTCCGTTGATGGTTTGAGTGGTTGGAACTTGCTTGCACGAAGTGATAATTGATAGTAAAAGTGCTGCGGAAGCAGACAGGTAAATTAATTTTTTCATGTTTAGTTGGTTTTAAAGATTTATTGAATGAACGAAAGTAATATTTATATTTTTAATTTTACTTCTTAAAACTATTTTTCTTATACGGATCGGTTAATTTATACTTAAAACGGTAATTTCTTTGCATTTCGGTATACTTCTTAATTTACATATTGGATAGGGAAGTTTTGATTCAAATCGATGATGGTTTTAAAGCATAAAAAAAGGAATAACCGAAGTCATTCCTTTTGTACACCCTCAGGGATTCGAACCCTGGACCCACTGATTAAGAGTCAGTTGCTCTACCAACTGAGCTAAGAGTGCCTGCTTTTTATTTCGGGTGCAAAGGTAAGGTTTTATTTTAAAATAGCAAATACTGTAGACGTAATTTTTAAAATAATGTTCTTTATGCTTTGTCGGAACTAAAAAAGGAATTACATTTGCAGCGATAAATTTAGTATTCACCCTTTAAAAACAATTGGAAAGGGTATTCATTATGTTGGAGAAATAACACATCAAAATCGGGACTAAGATGGCTCATCGGGAGGAAGAGCCTTAGCAATTTTATTATCTTGAATGATCCTATCCCCTCTCGTGATACTGCTGTCGGGGGTAAGATTGATTAGTCCTATCATCATTAATTATTTTATTTTAATCACTTCAGTGCAGTGAAAGAGGATTGTCGTATCTGACAAGAAGGTTGATTACTTCTGCTCTTTTATGCATTGACAACGAGTATGTAGCCGCCTGTTTATTGCGGGAGATTGAATTTGGTCTCTTGTACAGGTCGGGTGTACTATGGAAAAAAGAACATGGGAATACGTTTAAAAGATTTGAGTAAATTAGGATATACCGATAATGTGGCGCGTAGTTTGGCTGTTACTGTTGTAAGCAAATATTGCAAGCACGAAAGTAAAGAAGAGATTCTGGCGCAGTTGGCGGATGTACTTGATAATCCTGAGAACTATAAGAATAGTGATGTGTGGGGAAAATTGGCAGAACGCCTCTCTCCTACCATTACAGAAAGAAATTTTCAAGTTTATGAATTGAAAGAGCTGCCGTTGGGCTATAAGATTTACGGCAATAAATTTATAGAAACCACTGCCAAGCAACAGATGGAATTGGCAATGCGTTTGCCGGTAACATTGACGGGTGCGTTGATGCCCGATGCACATGCCGGTTATGGATTGCCTATCGGCGGTGTGTTGGCTGTGGATAATGCAGTTATACCTTATGCTGTCGGAATGGATATTGGCTGCCGGATGAGTCTGACGGTTTTCGATGCGAAACCGGATTTTCTCAGGCGGTATGCACATCAGGCTAAGATAGCGTTGAAAGAATACACACATTTCGGTATGGATGGAGGGTTGGAATTCATACAGGAACACGAAGTATTGGATCGGGAAGAGTTTCGTCTGACCCCTCTACTGCAAAAGTTGCATGGTAAAGCTGTGCGCCAACTGGGAACATCGGGGCAGGGAAATCATTTTGTTAACTTCGGTGAACTGGAGTTGCAGGAAAAGAACGCATTGCAGTTGCCTGCCGGAAATTATGTCGCTTTATTATCTCATTCCGGTTCACGTGGTTTGGGAGCCGCGATTGCACAGCATTATAGTTTTCTGGCCCGCGAATCCTGTAAACTTCCTCGCGAAGCACAGCATTTTGCTTGGCTTGATCTCCGTTCGGAAGAGGGACAAGCGTATTGGATGAGTATGAACCTTGCAGGAGATTATGCACAGGCTTGCCATGAAAGGATTCACATCAATCTTGCAAAGGCATTGGGGCTGACTCCGCTTTCGAATGTGAGTAACCATCATAATTTCGCTTGGAGAGAAGAAATTACTCCCGGACAATTTGCAATTGTTCATCGAAAGGGGGCAACACCTGCAGGTAAAGGCCAACCGGGACTGATTCCCGGTAGTATGGCTACGCCCGGCTATCTGGTTTGTGGCAAAGGAGTCTCCGAATCTCTTTGTTCCGCTTCGCATGGTGCAGGGCGGGCCATGTCCCGGCAGCAGGCTCAAAACACTTTCACGCAATCTGCTTTAAAAAAATACCTGACACAAGCAGGTGTCACTCTTATCGGTGGCAGCGTGGAAGAGATGCCTTTAGCGTATAAAGATATCGAGAGGGTAATGCGGGCTCAAAGTGATCTGGTAGAGATACAAGGGCGCTTCCTTCCTCGTATCGTAAGGATGAATAAGGAATAAGTTTATTTTGAATTCAGCCCGATTGGCTTTTGAAGGATCAAAAAGAATGTTTAATTAATTGAAAAGTATAATGTTATCAGAAAAATATGGCCGCACTTATCATTTCCCATTTTCACCGGGAACTACCAGTGACGACCGCATCAACTCTAATTATTGGGAAGATATCCGGAAGATTGGAACCCTGGTACACACCGAAAAGCTCGATGGTGAGAATAATTGTCTGAACAGTGCCGGGGTATTTGCCCGCTCACATGCCGCTCCTACCACTTCACCGTGGACACGGCAGCTTCGTGAACGTTGGGAACTGATGAAATATGATCTGGGAAATCTGGAACTGTTCGGTGAGAACCTTTATGCCGTGCATTCCATCGAATATAAGCGGTTGGAATCTTATTTCTATGTTTTTGCCGTGCGTTGTCTTGACAAATGGCTGTCGTGGGAAGAGGTGAAATTCTATGCAGCGGCATTCGATCTTCCGACTGTACCCGAATTGCAGTTTCAGACAGTCGAAGAACTTTCTCAAGAGCAGCTCCGGCAACAAGTGCTTGCACTTGCCCGGCAACCGGGAGTCTTTGGAACAAAAGATCCTCTTACAGGGGAAGATTGCACCCGCGAAGGGATAGTCACCCGAAATATAGGTGAATATCCGGTGGGTGAATTTGCCCATAATGTATTTAAGTATGTCCGTAAGGGACATGTGAAGACAGATGAGCATTGGACACGCCACTGGAAGCGTGCCCAGCTTTTCTGGGAATTTAATGATAATAAAGAATAAGGAAAATGATCTGGAAATTTACAGATAATAAAAGCCGTGATTCGATCGAACAGCAATTTGATTGGGCACGGAATATGAATGAGGTGCCGCAGGATAAGTTATATCACGCCGAAGGAAACGTGGCCGTTCATACTTGGAAAGTGATAGAAGAATTACAGCAGTTGCCGGCCTATTCCGACCTTGGCGGGCAGGACAAAGAGATATTGTGGACGGCTGCTTTGTTGCATGATGTGGAAAAGCGGTCGGCTACAGTGGTCGAAAGCGATGGCCGTATTACTGCAAGAGGACATGCACGTAAGGGGGAATATACGGTCCGTACTTTGTTGTATAGGGATCTCCCGACACCTTTTGCGATTCGTGAAAAAATAGCTTCGCTTGTCAGGTTTCACGGGCTTCCTCTTTGGTTGATGGAAAAGACCGATCCTGTGCGCAAGATTGCCGAAGTTGCTTTCAGGCTGGATACTTCGCAGCTTCGGATGCTTGCCGAAGCGGATATAAGAGGTCGTATCTGTCAAGATAGGGAGGAATTGTTGGAGTCATTGGATCTTTTTGAACTCTTTTGCCGTGAGCAGGGATGTTGGAAGAAAAGCAGGGAGTTTACTACCGACCATGCCCGTTTCCGTTATTTCCATACGGCAGAAAGCTATATCGACTACATCCCATATGAGAAGTTTAAATGCGACGTTATCCTGTTGTCCGGCCTGCCCGGAATGGGAAAAGACCATTATATCGAAACGTCTGGAACGAATTTACCTGTTATCAGTCTGGATGACATCCGACGGAAGAATAAGCTGAGTCCTACGGATAAATCGGCCAACGGATGGGTGGTGCAGGAAGCGAAGAAACAGGCTCGCGCCTATCTGCGAAAAGGTCAGGGATTTATTTGGAATGCAACGAATATCACCGTCATGATGCGTTTCCAGCTCATTAATCTCTTTGCAGAATATGGTGCTCGGATTAAGGTGGTATATATCGAGAAGCCTTATTCGGTCTGGAGAAAACAGAACCGGGAGAGAGAATATCCGTTACCGGAAGCTGCCTTGGATATGATGCTTGGCAAACTTGAAATTCCTTTACTGACAGAGGCACACGAGATAGAATATGTGGTAGAGGACGAACAGACGGAATAAAGGATAAATAATCATGCCCGTCTGTTTGGATATCAAGTGGAAAAAACGTACTTTTGCCACTGTAATCATAAAGTAGATTCAGATTAAATTGCACTAAAAGGAGGAAGCGGACAACTTTCTCCTTTTCTTATTTAGGAGCATTCATAAGGCCTTCTGAGCACGGTGCTTATGTCGCTTAACAACGGTTCATAGCGAACTTTCCCCGGCTATGTAATGTATTTATCCCGGTATCTTATGTTCCGTTTCATTATTTGATATTTCCGTTTACATACTTTGTTATCTTGCTGCCGAAGAAATCTGCCGAAACAGCTTCTTTACGGTTAATAATGCATAAAACTGCTCTTGACAAAAATATGCTCCGAAAATGTTACTTATAAAAACATTTCTTTTCATTCTGATGTTAATATACTATCAGATTAATATAATAATGTCATGATGAATAAAATAGATATTCCCGACAGAGGGAAAAAGAAGAGAGTAGTCATTGTAGGCGGTGGTTTTGGAGGTTTGAAGCTGGCACGTAAGTTGAAGAATGACCAATTTCAAGTTGTATTGCTGGACAAAAACAATTATCATCTCTTTCAGCCTCTTCTTTATCAGGTTGCCACAGCCGGTATTGAGCCGAGTGCCATTTCTTTTCCATTTCGCAAAATCTTTAAAAAGCGTAAATATTTTCACATCCGTATTTGTGAAGCCCGTCGGGTTATTCCGGAACAGAAGCTCTTGGAGACTTCCATCGGTGCAATCGATTATGATTATCTGGTGATTGCTACCGGGTGTTATACAAATTATTTCGGTAACAACAAGATGGCTGAGAAAACTATGTCGCTTAAAACAACGGCCGAAGCGTTGTACAATCGTAATCAAGTGTTGGAGAGTTTTGAAAAAGCACAGAATACCACCGACCCGAAAGAACGGGAGAAGCTGATGACATTCATTATCGTGGGTGGTGGTGCTACCGGTATCGAACTTTCGGGGGCATTGGCGGAAATGAGAAAGTTCATTCTTCCGCAGGATTATCCCGATTTGGATATGAAGAAGATGCGGATTGTACTTATCGATGCCGGTTCTCGCCTGCTTTCTGCCTTTTCGGAGAAGTCTTCTGAAGAGGTACGGGATTATTTGCAAAAGAAAGGTGTCGAGGTAAAAGTCAATTCCAAAGTAGTGGATTACGAAAATGATTTGCTGACATTGGGAGACGGTACGGTATTGCCTTCGGCAAATATCTACTGGGTGGCAGGTGTAAAAGCCAATAGTCTGGAAGGACTGCCCGCAGATGCTTACGGACCGGGAAATCGTTTGAAGGTAGATACTTTCAACAAGGTATCCGGAAGCGATCATATATTTGCTATTGGCGATACGGCCTTGATGATTTCCGAGGATTATCCGCGTGGGCATCCCCAAGTGGTACAGCCGGCCATTCAGCAGGCAAGGTTGTTAGTACGCAATCTGAATAATATAGAAAAAGGGCTTCCTCTAAAACCGTTTGTCTATCATAATAAAGGATCGATGGCTACCGTAGGCCGCAACAATGCTATTGTCGAGTTAAAGAATATCCGTTTCGGGGGATTCCTTGCTTGGGCGGTCTGGCTTTTTATCCATCTGATGAGTATTGTCGGGGTTAAGAATAAACTTTTCATCTTTACCGATTGGATGTGGAGCTATTTCACTTACGATCCGTCTTTAAGACTGATAATAAAGCCGGTAAAGAAAGAAAAAGAGGATGAAAACGAATAAAATACTTTGTATCTTTATTTTTGTGTCATATTATTCCACTGAATTTGAAACAATGTGAGACCGGCCGTTGTTTATATATATAAATTACAAACTAATAAATGAAACTTTATGATTTATAAATTCTTATTTCCTTCCAATCCCAATAGCACGGGAGCTTCCCTGTTTTTATTGATATTACGTGTCTTTTTCGGTCTGCTTTTAATGAATCATGGTATACAGAAATGGAGTAATTTTCAGGAATTATCCGCTGCTTTTCCCGATCCGTTGGGAGTAGGAAGTCCTTTGTCTCTGGGGCTGGCCATTTTTGGAGAACTGGTATGTTCTATGGCCTTTATCGTGGGGTTGCTCTATCGTTTGGCGATGCTGCCGATGATTTTTACAATGGGGATGGCTTTCTTTGTTATTCACGGTAACGATGCTTTTGCCACAAAAGAGTTGGCACTTATCTATCTGGTGGTATTTATACTGATGTATATTTCCGGTCCCGGTAAGTTCTCCGTTGATTATTTATTAGGAAAAGAACTGGGCAAACGAAGGAAAAGCTAAGCCTGCTTTAATTTTGCTCCAAATAAACTCATAAATGCTTTCTATAGGAAAATTTAAATAGTCTCTAAAATAGAAAAACAACAGTCTTTTGCTTCTATTAATTAAAAAGTATATATTTGCATTCTATAAAGGGAGGTTTATGGCTTACATAAATCTTACACGTTTTACAAAATACCAACTAAAAAAACAAAATTATGAAGAAAAACAGATTTACACTGGTTGCTGCTTTTGCTCTTAGCGGTACCATTTTGTTTAGTTCATGTGTAGGTTCATTTGGTTTGTTCAACCGCGTTTCTTCTTGGAACCAGTCAGTTGGAAATAAGTTCGTTAATGAACTTGTATTCCTGGCAATGAATATCATACCGGTGTATGGTGTCGCTTATCTGGCAGATGCGTTAGTGATTAACTCTATTGAATTCTGGAGCGGTTCTAATCCGATGGCCAATGTGGGAGATGTTAAGAAAGTAAAAGGAGAAAACGGTAATTATCTGGTAGAAACTCTTGAGAACGGTTATTCAATCACAAAAGAAGGTGAAAAGGCTACTATGGACTTGATCTACAACAAGGAAGCGAATACTTGGAATGTAGTGGCTGACGGTGAAAGTACTGAAATCCTGAAGATGAACAACGATGGTACGGCTCAGATGTATTTGCCTAACGGTGAAACGATGACTGTTACTCTGGATGCTCAAGGTACCCTTGCTGCACGTCAGATGACAATGAACGGCCTGCTGTTTGCTGCTCGTTAATCTATGTCATAAAGAAACATCCAAAGATGAAACATCCTTTTATACAAGTATGTTTCATCTTTTTTATTTATTATGGATTATGAAAAAAATACGTCTCTTTTACCTTTCTGTTCTTATAAGTTTGACTGCTTGTCAAGATACCCCTCCACCCCATGAAGCTACCGTAAACGCTGTTTCATTCTGCGAAGCCGTCTATGATCTCGATTATATGGCTGCTAAAGATATGGCGACTGCCGCTTCCTTTCCGTATATCAGTTTTATTGCCACCAATACCACACAACAACACGTTGATAAAGTAAAGGCGAGAGGGCCGGTTGCAGTTAGTGTTGTCGATACACAGGTGAATGAAGAAAAAGGGGATGCCACTGTTGTCTGCTCCGTAAAAAACAGCTTGAGCATCAATTTCTTTAACGGTGCATCTGTTATTGTACCGGAAAAGCAGGATACTCTCCATTTGATAAAGGAAAGTGAACGGTGGCTGGTTAAAATGGATAACCCACTGCGAAATGGAATGCAAAGTCCCGACTGAATTTGGGATGAATGATGGGCCAATGGTCCTTTTGGGTTTCATACGCCGGATTGATTGCTTTCATACCTCCGTCGAAACGTAATACAAAGAAATCAAGATCCAGACGCAGGCCTATTCCGTAGGCTACGGCAATCTGCTTGTAGAACTCATTAAACTTAAAGACACCTCCGGGCTGGTTGGCATAGTCGCGAATGGTCCAGATATTACCGGCATCTACAAAGACTGCTCCTTGAAACTTCCAGAACAGTTTACTCCGGTATTCAATACTGGCATCCAGCTTGATATCTCCCGATTGATTCAGGAAGTTTCCATCTCCGGGGAATGAACCGGGCCCTAAATCGCGTACAGACCATCCGCGAACGCTGTTGGCACCTCCCGAGAAATATTGCTTCTCAAAAGGAATCGTTTTTGCATTGCCATACGGAACAGCTATACCGAATCCTGCATGAAATGCCAATGAATTACGATGGTCTATCCGGATATTCTTCGCAAAATCAAAATCTCCCTTCAGATATTGTGCATATGGAATGCCCAAAATGGCATATTCATTATCATCATTCTTCCGTATACCGGTTGCTTTCGAAAAAGCGTATAAAATATTTCCTGCCGATTCTATATTGGCACGGATAGAATATGAATTGGAGCTGATAGTATTGTTGACCAATGAATTTCCCGCGCTATTGAAATTATAACTATATCCCATACGGGCGATGAGACGATTCTTATAATTGTACTCAAAAATATGATTTTGTCCTTTGTTGATATAGTCTTCACGGAATTTATTCGAGATCCAAGGCAGGTAAAGATATCCGATGTCTATCAGGTCGATGCGGTGCTGTGCCCGTTGGCGCTGTGTCCATTTATAGCTCCAGGAAGCAGATGCAACGGTGCGTGAGAATTCCGGACGCAACTGATAACTGTATTGTAAACCGAATTCAGTCGTTGCCTTTATCTTACGCTTGAAGTCAGAATTCAGAAAAGGAAATAAGAAACTGGGGAAATTAATACTGGTCTCTACTCCGTATTCCGTATAATTATTGTTACGATAATCTCCTTGCAGACCGGTGATGGCTTCGTATGCACCACGGAATTTCATCATGAATGTTTCCGAGCCATGAAACAGATTCCGGTGTTGGAAAGATACCGAAGCGGCTGCTCCCAAGTCACCCGCCGAGTTGGTGCCTTCCAGCTCAAAGGATATCGACTTGTGTTTGCTCTTGGTAAGCATCACATAGCAATTCAGCATTGTGCTGTCTCCCGCCATTGTTTCAAAAAAACGGATATTGGTATACTTGAGTGCCGGCAGGCGGCCGAAATTAGAATACGTACGTTGCACGTTACGTTCGTTAAATAAATCCCCGGAAAAGAATTGCAGATTGTCAGCCAGTATTTTAGGGCGTAAGTAAAGTTTGTCTTTATAATAGATCGGGTAATTATTATAATGTATCGAGTCATTGATCTCGATACTACTCAATGCGGAAGATTGAAGTACATCATAATCCGTAATGAAGTTTATTTTATTGATGTGATATTGATTGTGTGGTTTCGGAGTGTCATCCGCATGTGTCGTGTAGGGTTGCAAATGCAAGGTAAGGTCTACAAGATAAGTATTACGTACCGTATCCGCCGTATATGAAATGTAATCCTTGTTGAACTTGTAATATCCGTTTCTCAGCAGGTTGTCTGTAATCCGTTGTCTTTCCGCATCCAATATATTCACATCAAACAACATGCCTTCCTTCAGTAAAGTATTGGCAGAGTCTTTCCGCATGTATTCGCCGACCTTTGCATCTTGAATGTCGTAGTTGAGTGAACGGACAGTATACGGTTTTCCGGTGGTCACTTCATAGTAAAGCTTTAGTTTCTTTTTCTTTGTTTTGGTCACTCGCTTTACGGAAGCTCCCATATAGCCTAAATTCTGGACAGCTTGGGTTATCTCTTCTTCTGAACGCCTTGCTTCATTTTCATTATAAATAACAGGAGCATCGCCTATTTTCCGGAGAAATTTATTGTACCATTTACTTGAATCGCGACCGGAAAGATCATATACATACAACTGCATTTTGATCAGGCTGAACCATTTGGCATTGGGATTCTGCCTTACGTACATTCGCAGGCCGGAGGGTTTTACTTCTTTGTTATCAGTGGATATCTTTACTTCGTCCAGCAGATAGGAACCTTCCGGTACAAATTTTGTAGCGGAACACGAAGCCAGCAGCACCAAGATAGCAAAAGACAGTAACGTGTAAAGATATCCTCTCCTCATAGGGTTTTATATAGTTGCCTCAAATAGTCTACAAATATAAACGAATTTTTCTGTATGGGGAAATAATAAATGCTAATTCGCCCTTGCGGAGTTGTTTACAACCTCACAAGGGCGAACTATTGGTAATTTCAATGTTTTATCTCTGTCTGCCGCTTATTTCAGGCGGAACATGATGGGTACGGTATACTTCACACGTACTGTCTTGCCGTCCTGCATTCCCGGTTTCCATTTCGGCATTGTGTTGATTACACGTATGGCTTCCTGGTCCAATAAAGGATCGACTGCACGGACTACTTTGGCATCTTCGATGCTGCCGTCTGTATTAACAACGAATTGTACGACAACACGTCCTTGCATACCTGCATTTTCTGCTTCTTTCGGGTATTCGATGTTTTTTGCCAGATAGCTCATCAATGCCTTAACTCCTCCTGGAAACTCCGGCATTACTTCTACCATATCCAAAACTTCATCTTGAGTGTCGATTGTATCCGATTTCACTTCTGTCGGTACAAATTTCACATCCACTTTTTCTTCTTCCTTCGTTGCTTCCTCGGCAGTATTCGTACAGTTACTGAATAAAACTAATAAAGCGGCTACGGGGATAAACATCAGGTACTTGCTTTTCATGATGTTACGGGTTCTTTTTCTGTTTAACATTTTAATTCGGTTCTTTAAGGGTAATACACTAAAGTTATTATATAAATTTGCTGCAGCCAGTTGAGTATGTTCCAGTCCCAAAAGATGATATTGATAAGTCTTCTTGTCATATCCGTTTGCTATCACCTTTCTGTCTGCCAGATATTCGTGATTGATGCGCATTTCGCTTCGGATAAGCCAGGTGAACGGATTGATCCAGCAAATGATAATGGCAATCTGTGCCAATAAGATATCTGCCGAGTGGAGTTCACGCACATGTGTCTGTTCATGTACCAATATTTCTTTTATCTCTTTCACATTGTGCCTGTCCGGATGGATGTAAATCCATTTGAAGAAAGAATAAGGTTCTTGTTTTGCATCCGCCAGACATACGCGAATACCGTCTATTTCCGTTTTCTTACTGCGATGAAGTGTGATGCTGGTTTTCCAGATTTCCATCAATGTGCGTGTCAATAAGAATATTACTCCCGTTAGGTAAATACCCGCAAGAAGCATCATAGTCCACGAATAGACGGTAGGTTCGGTTACTACATTGCTGAAGACCGTTATTTCCGGCAATACCTTTTTATATAAAGTACTTACGACTTGTCCCGTGACACTGCCACTATCCGTTATTATCCAGTTGGAAAAATTGAGCAATGGATAAGTGAATGCGGTGATGTAAATCAATATCAGCATCAGCCTGCGTAAACCAAAAAATGTATCTTTACTAAACAGCAGTTTATAAAAGAGGTATAATACGGCTAATGCCACATTTACTTTGATAAAGTATAAAATGAAAAGTGTCATATTGCTGGCTTTATTTAGGATTCTTCATCTTCGATTATGTCAATAAGATCTTCCAGTTCTTTTTTACTGATTTTACGGTCCCGTACGAAGAATGAAACCATTTCCTTGTATGAACCTGTGAAGTAATTGCTGACCACTCCGCTCAGGAAGTATCTTTTGTAATCACTTTCTTTAATAACGGGGTGATACTGGATCGAATTACCGAGTTTGAAAGGAGACAGATATTCTTTCTTCTCCAGATTACGTACTACCGAAGCCACACTGGTATATGGTGGTTTAGGTGTGGGCATCTGATTTAATACATCTCTGATGAAACTGGGGCCTAACTTCCAAAAGTAAAGCATTACTTCTTCTTCCTGTTGTGTAAGTCTTTCCATTATTTTTGTATTTATTGTTGATAATCAATCTACTATTTTTAAACAAATCTACGAAGTTTAAATAGATAGTATATATTTATCGTTATAAATATTGTTAATCATAAGAAAATAGTTATAGAAAAAGAAGTAAGAGTAAGAGGAATATTGCGAATATCTTTATAGCTTTGCCGTAAATAAGGAATGCATATGTTATCATTAAGCAAAAATAAGATCAAGTATATCCGTTCATTGGAACAGAAAAAGATTCGCAAGGAAGAGAAAGTTTTCTTAGCCGAGGGTCCTAAGCTGGTCGGTGATTTGTTAGGTTGCTTCTCTTGTCGTTTTTTGGCAGCTACCTCTTCCTGGCTGCGAGAGCATCCGTCGGTTGTGGCAAACGAGGTGGTAGAGGTCAGCCAGGACGATTTATCGCGTGCCAGCCTTTTGAAAACGCCGCAGCAAGTACTTGCCATATTTGGACAGCCCGAATACTCTATAGATAGAACTGTTTTTCAAAATTCCCTTTGTCTTGCTTTGGACGATGTTCAAGATCCGGGTAACTTAGGAACAATTATCCGTTTGGCCGATTGGTTTGGGATAGAGCATATATTCTGTTCGCCCAATACGGTGGATGTATACAATCCTAAGACCGTACAGGCTACTATGGGCGGGATAGCCCGTGTTAAAGTGTCTTATACTCCCCTGCCCGATCTGATTCGTTCACTTGCTGATCTTCCTGTTTATGGTACTTTTCTGGATGGAGAAAACATGTATGAACAGCAATTATCCCGTAATGGACTGATTGTAATGGGAAACGAGGGAAATGGAATCAGCAAAGAAATAGAAACATTGATTAACCGGAAATTGTACATTCCTAACTATCCGCAAGAGCGTGAAACCTCCGAGTCACTTAATGTAGCGATTGCTACGGCAATCGTTTGCGCTGAGTTCCGGCGACAGGCTGCATCGTTTGGAAATTGAAAGGGTATAGAAGATAGGCACGAAGTTTTCCTTTTTCCGGAACTAATTCTATAACACCGGGCATCCACTCTACTGATTCTATTTCTTCTGTGAGGGGGAAGAAATTTACGACATATTCTTCTTCCACCTCTATTACGTGTTGTTTCAGAAATCCGGTATCCGGTACATATAAATAATGGGAAGCGAAACGTTTCATTGTTGTACTTGCTTCTGCAAGCGGCGGCGTTGGTTCATTTGCCGATCCTGCTTTAATTCTAACTTTTCTGTCTGTATATGCTTCTTTTCTACTTTAAGCTGCTCCGGTTTTACCTCCTCCCGTTGCTGATTACTACGACGGCGATTCATTTCCTCCGGACTAAGTCTCTGTGGATGTTGCAAATTTGTCTTTACTGCATCTGTGTTCTCTTCGGGAGCTTTTTCTTTTTCCTCTTTGGTGGTATCCAGTTTAGGAGTATCGCTGTTTTGCAATGAATCATTCAATGCTTTCAGGGTATCGTTAGAGTGATAGCGCATCAATGTTATTTGATCGAGTACTAAAGTCTGAGGTGTTTTTTCTCTTGGGTAATATATGAACCCCTTCACCTCTTTGATAGCTCCTAAGGTATCCGATTGTAAACAGATACTTTGTATACCGGAATTTACTACTTTTTGAGTTCCACTGATAATACTGTCGTTTTCAAATAGGATTTGCATGGCCATCAAAGCGGCTAAAGTCGTGTCCGGTCCATTTTCAAGGAACTGATAACGCACTTTCCATATCAATGTGTCACGTTCTTTGAAATTACTGTCCGAAGGCAATACAAAGGTCAGTTTGTCGTCTGTAGGCATCCCCGTCAGTCGTTTCATACGCTGCCATGCCCATACGTCGATACTGTCTCCGGGAGCAGATGTCATCGGTTTTTTATCACGTATGGCAATCAACTGGTTTATTGCGTTTTGCTGTGTTTTCAGTCTTTTGCTTACTTTCTCATATACTTTAGCTAAAACTTCCATATTACGTGTATACCATACCATTGATGAATCGAAAACTGCTTTAGTCGTACCGTATTTATTGAATACGGCATCCGTATACAGCACTTTCTTGTAATTTTCATTATATGGCAAGTTGTCTCCCATTGCTTTGGCAATGTGATAATCATACAACAGATTTTCCATTGTTGATTCCGGAAGAACCTCACTGGGTCTTTTCACCTTACAACCTGTTGCAAATATTATCAGCAAGCATAGGATACACCATTGAAACCGGAAGTCTTTTTTCATTTTCTGTCTTCGTCTTTTTTTCCGTGTGAGTGGTAAGACTCGTTCAGATATTTGCTATAAAAAAGAAGCAGCGCAATGATACCACAACTGATGGCGGCATCGGCAAAGTTGAATATAGGGCTGAAGAATATGAAGTGCTCCCCACCTACAAACGGCATCCAAGTGGGCCAGGTGGTGTCGATTATCGGGAAATAGAACATGTCTACCACTTTACCATAAAACCAAGTGGAATATCCTCCTCCTTCGGGCATAAAGCCGGCAATTTGCGAATGGGTGCTTTCATTAAAGATTACCCCATAGAATACACTGTCGATAATGTTCCCTAATGCTCCGGTCAGAATTAATGAAACACAAATGATATAACCGGTTTTGAATCCCCTTTTTACTATTTTATAAAGATACCAGCCAATTAAAGCGACTGCAACAATACGGAAGGTGGTGAGGAATAGTTTCCCGAAGATTTCCATACCGAATGCCATGCCATTGTTTTCAGTGAAATAGATATAAAACCAATCGGTGATGCGGATGCTTTCGTGCCAATACATGTGGGTTTTAATCCAGATTTTGATAATCTGATCTATAATCAGCACTGAAAAGATGACGAGCAGGGCTATCTGTCCTTTCGTAAGTAGTTTTTTCATTTTTGTTGAGTACAAGTTATATAAGTAACGGGTTATAAGTCACAAGCTACAAGTACCCTATCGTTTTATTATATACGGCGACTTGTAGCTTGTAGCTCCTGACTCGTTGCTAATTATTTCTTTCCACTGTTTTTAGCTTCAATGCTCAGTGTAGCATGAGGCACAGCGCGGAGACGTTCTGCCGGAATTAGTTTACCCGTTTCACGGCAAATGCCATAGGTTTTGTTTTCAATACGGACAAGTGCTGCCTGTAAACCTTGGATAAACTTCAACTGACGTTGTGCCAAACGAGTTGTTTCTTCTTTTGATAATGTATTGGCTCCTTCTTCCAATACTTTATATGTGGGCGATGTATCGTCTGTATCGTTTCCATCAAGGCCCATAAGACTCATTTTCAACTGGTCATAGTCACGTTGCGCCAACTCCAGTTTCTCCATAATAATGGCACGGAATTCTTCAAGTTCCGCATCTGAATATCTTGTCTTTTCTGCCATAATCTTGTTTTTTTAAAGTTATTAGTATTAGAGTTATTCTTTCACTACATTGACAAGCAAAGAGAAGTCGTCGAAATTCAACTCCGTACCCTCTTTTACTTCGTCTGCCAAATCAAGGGATGTTCCCAAAACTTGGTTACAAATATAGTCTTTATATTCGTTTACTGCATCATCCGTTTGCAGATTTTTAGATATTGTTATTCTTATCTTATCGGTTATCTCAAAACCGTTTGACTTACGAATATTCTGTATACGGTTCACCAATTCACGGGCAATGCCCTCACGACGAAGTTCTTCGGTTACGGTAACTTCCAAGGCAACAGTCAGTTTTCCTTCATTGGCAACCAACCATCCCGGAATGTCTTCACTGAAGATTTCTACATCCGACGCTTCGATGATGGCTTCCGCTCCATCCAGATTCAGCGTATATTTGCCGTTCTTTTCCAGTTCGGCGATGGCTTCCTGTGACATTTCCGCTACGGCTGCTGCTACGGCTTTCATCTGTTTTCCAAACTTAGGGCCGAGTTTTTTGAAGTCACATTTCACTTTCTTTATCAGTACACCGGCAGCACCGTCTACGAATTTGACATCTTTTACGTTTACTTCGTTCATGATCAATGCTTTCACGGCTTCTATGTGAGCTTTTTGTTCTTCATCTACTACCGGAATCATGATACATTGTAACGGTTGGCGTACTTTGATATTCACTTTCCGACGTAGTGCCAATACCATGGAAGTTACGTCTTGTGCCATTTGCATACGGGCTTCCAACGCCTTGTCTATCATTTCCTCTTTGTATTCGGGGAATTTGGCAAGATGAATGGAAACAACCGTGTCGCGCCCGGTTGCAGAGATCAGATCGCCATACAAACGGTCGGCATAGAACGGTGCGATAGGCGCCATCAGTTTGGCGACGGTTTCCAGACAGGTATATAATGTCTGATAAGCCGACAGCTTATCTTGCGTAAACTCGCCGCCCCAGAAACGTTTGCGGTTCAGGCGGACATACCAGTTAGACAAATTGTCGTTTACAAAGTCGGAAATCAGGCGTCCTGCTTTTGTTGGCTCATATTCGTTGTAGCAAGTATCCACTTCTTTGATCAGCGTATTCAATACCGAAAGAATCCAACGGTCGATTTCCGGACGTGACTCCATCGGAACGTCTGCTTCTTTATATTCGAATCCGTCTACATTGGCATACAATGCAAAGAATGAATACGTGTTATACAATGTACCGAAGAACTTACGGCGCACCTCTTCAATGCCATCCATATCGAACTTCAGATTATCCCATGGAGAAGAATTCGTAATCATATACCAACGCAATGGGTCGGAACCGTATTTCTCGATCGTAGAGAACGGATCGACGGCATTGCCCAAACGTTTGGACATTTTATTACCGTTCTTATCCAATACCAGACCGTTGGAAATAACAGCCTTATAAGATACACTGTCGAATACCATTGTCGCAATGGCGTGCAGAGTGAAGAACCACCCGCGTGTCTGATCCACTCCTTCCGCAATGAAATCGGCAGGATATACCTGATGGCTGTCCAGCAATTCTTTGTTTTCGAACGGATAATGAATTTGTGCATACGGCATTGCACCGGAATCAAACCATACATCGATAAGGTCCGTCTCGCGTTTCATCGGCTTTCCGTCTTTTGACACGAGGATGATGTCGTCTACATAAGGACGGTGCAGGTCGATCTTATCGTAATTTTCATCTGTATAAAGCCCAGGTATGAATCCTTTGTCTTTATAAGGGTTCGATTTCATGAATCCGGCAGCTACCGACTTTTCTATTTCATTATATAATTCTTCAACAGATTCGATACATATTTCATCACTGTTGTCTTCTGTACGCCAGATCGGAAGTGGAGTCCCCCAATAACGGGAACGACTCAAATTCCAGTCATTCAGATTCTCCAGCCATTTGCCAAAACGTCCGATACCGGTTGATTCGGGTTTCCAGTTGATCGTTTTGTTCAGTTCTATCATACGCTCTTTGCAAGCGGTAGAACGAATAAACCAGCTATCCAACGGATAGTAAAGTACCGGTTTGTCTGTACGCCAGCAATGCGGATAATTGTGTACATGCTTCTCAATCTTAAATGCCAGATTATTGGCTTTCATCATCATGCAGATACTTATATCCAGAGTTTCGTCCTGATCAGTCAGATTCGGATCGTATGCGTTCTTCACGAAGCGTCCTGCATATTCTTTGTATAATTCTACGTTAACACGCTCTTTTACAAATGTTTCATCCAGTTCGTCTAAAGTATAGAATTTACCGGTAAGGTCCACCATCGGACGGAGTTCACCTTTCTTATTGATCAACTGCAAGGGAGGAACTCCGGCAGCTTTGGCTACTTGAGCATCGTCTGCACCGAATGTCGGGGCGATATGTACGATACCTGTACCGTCTTCAGTCGTTACGTAATCACCCGAGATGACACGGAATGCACCTTCACCCGGATTCACCCATGGGATAAGTTGTTCATATTCCATTCCTACGAGGTCGGGTCCTTTGTATTCGGCAATCACTTTGAATGGAACCAGTTTGTCTCCCTGCTTATAATCTTCCAGTTTCAGATCAGCAGCTTTGGGATTGAAATGGGTATTCAGTAACGCCTTTGCCAATACTACCGTGATGGGTTGCCCTGTATAGGCGTTGTAAGATTGTACGGCTACATAATCGATTTTCGGACCTACACACAATGCTGTGTTTGATGGTAAAGTCCATGGAGTGGTAGTCCACGCGAGGAAGTATGGAGTTCCCCATTCGGTCATTTCCGGCTTCGGGTTTTTCATTTTGAATTGTGCCACGACGGTCGTATCTTTTACATCGCGATAGCAACCAGGTTGGTTCAGCTCGTGCGAACTCAAGCCTGTTCCGGCAGCCGGAGAATAAGGTTGGATAGTATATCCTTTATATAGGAATCCTTTCTTATGCATTTGTTTCAGTAGCCACCACAATGTTTCGATGTAGCGATTATCGTATGTGATATACGGGTGTTTCATATCCACCCAATATCCCATTTGGTGAGTAAGGTCCTCCCACTCTTTCGTGAATTTCATCACGTCCTTGCGGCAGGCAGCATTGTATTCCGCTACAGAAATCTTTTTGCCGATATCCTCTTTGGTGATACCCATTGCTTTTTCCACACCTAACTCTACAGGCAGTCCGTGTGTATCCCATCCGGCTTTACGCTTTACCTGATAGCCTTTCATCGTTTTGTAGCGGCAGAAAATATCTTTTATAGAGCGAGCCATCACGTGGTGAATGCCCGGCATACCATTAGCTGATGGAGGACCTTCGTAGAAAACAAACGAAGGGCAGCCTTCACGTTCTGTCATACTCTTGGCGAAAACCTGGTTTTCGTCCCATTTTTTCAATACGTCCTTGTTTACCTGTGAAAGGTCGAACTGTGAATACTCGGCGAACTTCTTGCTCATGACTATATCTCGATTTTTACTATTTACAATTAAGACTGGAGGTACCCTCCTTATTTTAAGGGTGCAAATGTACAAAAACATTCGTTTTCATACAAGAAAAGGCTTTTTAATTTCAATCGGTAGAAAGGTGTCTCTTGTGAAAAGACCCAAAAAGGAAGAATAATTCAAAAACAAATAACGTTAAACCTTGTTTTACAGGGAAATTTAAAAACTATATTAAGGATATGAATTACGGTATAAGTGTATTATTCAGAGCCATTCCGTTGATAATGGCTCTGTTCTGTTTCGGATACGGAACATTTATTTATGTATTGGGAGACGACCCTAACCGCTTGGTGGCAGGCCCTGTTGTATTCTCATTAGGTATGATTTGTATTGCACTTTTTGCAACGGCGGCCACTATCATACGCCAGATTATTCATACGTATGGACGAAACTCCAAATATGCTTTGCCAATTATCGGTTATCTGGCTGCTGTGGTTACCATTATTTCCGGTATAGTTATTTTTTCTTCAGCAAATAGCCCCTCCTCTTTCGTTGCCGGACATGTGGTGGCCGGAGTGGGATTAATCACTGTTTGTGTGGCAACTGCCGCTACTTCTTCTACCCGCTTTTCTTTAATTCCTGCCAACGCGAAAGATACCGGACATGATGTTCCGCAAAATGCATTTACTGCCGGACAAGAGCGGGTATTGAAAGGCATAGCGGTTATCGCGTCTGCTGCTGCCTGGATATGGGCATTTGTTTTATTGGGACAAAGTGAAATACATGTTGCTTATTTTGTTGCCGGGCATGTAATGATAGGGCTGGCGTGCATTTGTACCAGTCTTATTGCGTTGGTTGCCACCATTGCCCGCCAAGTACGAAATGTATATTCGGCAACGGAACGTAACAGATGGCCTAAACTGGTATTATTGATGGGGACGGTTTCCCTTGTTTGGGGAGTATTCGTTGTTTTTGCGGATTCCAGTTCAACGAATGGAGTTATCGGTTTCATTATGGTCGGCTTAGGCTTAGTCTGTTATAGTATTTCAAGTAAGGTCATTCTGCTGGCAAAAATATGGAGACATGAATTCAAGTTATCCAATCGTATTCCTATCATTCCCATACTGACTGCATTAACCTGTTTGTTCTTAGCCGCTTTTGCATTTGAACTCGGTACAATTCATGAAGACTATTTTATACCTGCGCGTGTGTTAACCGGTTTGGGAGCCATCTGTTTCACTCTGTTTTCAATAGTCAGTATCCTGGAGAGCGGAACATCGTCTAAATAATGTTGTAGTACAAAAAGAAAGGTACGGATGATCGCAAACAACTGAATTGTATTTGCGATCATCCGTGCCGTTACAAACAACTGAAATATTTATTTTATTTTTATTGTTTCTACAGGTTGTTGTTTTGCGATGTCCATTGGCTTTGCCTGATAATGGACTTTGGTAAAATCGATTGTATTGAGATCGATACTACGGATTGCGCTATTATACATTGTGCGAAAATAGATTATCCGGTTTGTCATATTTGTGGCTGAAGTCCATTGCGTTGCGCTGGGTATGTCACAGGGAACTTCTCCCGGTTTAAACTCTATTCCTACGGGAATGTCGAAATTATTCAGAATTTGAAAACACTGGAGAACTGTTTTCAGAGGAGTGTCTTGTTGTGGAGCCGAAGTTTGATAGAAAGCGGCACGCACAAAACGTGACGGAGGAGTAACATCACCGGGAATACCTAAAAAGCCGCTTCCTGCACCAAAAGAGGATAATTCAATGTTTCCTAAATGTTGTGCGGGAGCTGTACCCGGGAACAGGTTGACATAATTATTAAGATTGGTAAGTTGCCATTCGAAACCGGGAGAGTTTGTAAGTACACCTAACTTGTTCTCGTAAAACTCGGGAACTCCGTTAATGATTTCAAGTACTAATTGATGGCCTGAAGTATCGGTAAATCGCCAATGAACGGTTGATGCACGTGGGTCGATGTTGATAATGCGAACCTTTTTAACGGCTTCTTTTACTTCATCCACCGTCTTGCATTTTCCCAATATCCAGGAAACGAGTTGCAGGTCGGATATGCTTTTCTCTTTTTCTGTAAAATCGTAATCCTGATATTTGCCATAATTGGGAAAATAAAATAATCCGGCAGAAAGCCCCACTTCATTTAGTCCTTCGGCAACAAAATCTTTTTGTTCGACAGCAAATCCTACGTATCCATAGCGGGATGTGAAAGTCATACCATTCATTCCGTCGGGAGTATATGACTGCTCGGTATGTCCTCGGGGTACGATGACGTACTGGCTGTTCAGATTACTTCCGCCCCATTCGATGGTACGGGCTACAATGGTGGTTTCCCCTTTACTTTTTAGAGTTATGCCTGTACAGGCCTTTGTTGGAAGAGAATAAATGAATTGGCCGGCAATGGCCACTAATACAACTGATAGCTTTGTTTTCATGTTTACCTTTTTTTTTAATAAACAAATGGGAAAAATATATGTTCGGTTGGATTTATAACTTTTAGTGGAAGACTGGAAAGGGAAAATTAAAGCAGATTCTAAAAAACAGCGAGGGGATGTATTTTCACAAATACATCCCCTCGGCAATTAATTTTATATAAATGGATTAGTTGCGAGGCAAAGCTTCTTTTACTACCATTGCGCGGCCTTCATATTCGGCACCATTCAGTTCTGAAATAACGTTCTTAGCTTCAGCATCGTTCGGCATTTCAACAAATGCGAATCCTTTAGATTTACGAGTGTCGCGGTCGATAATCAGTTTTACTGAATCTACTGTTCCATACTCTTCCATTACTTGTCTCAGATCAGCTTCCTTAACACGATAGCTAAGGTTTCCAATGTACATGTTCATAAAATACAAAAAATAAAAATTGATAAATAAAATTAGAAACAAGAGAAGTTTGAAATTAGATCTGAAATTCGACTGATTAGGTAGAAAGAAAGAGTAAAATAAAACAATCCTTTGTTTTCGGTTACAAATAACGTTATAATATTTGGATTCTCAACTATAAAAGAGCATTTATTTTTCAATAAACGCCCTTTTTCTTACAATTTCTTTTTTATTGGTCAATGCTTGCTTAAATAATCGGCTACTCCGTCTTCGGTGGCTTTCATGGCATCTTTACCTTTTGACCAGTTGGCCGGGCAAACTTCACCATATTCTTCGAAGTGCTGTAAAGCGTCTACCATACGTAAAACTTCATCCACATTACGTCCTAACGGGAGGTCGTTGATGACGCAATGACGTATGACACCTTCTTTGTCGATGAGAAATAATCCACGGAAGGCAACCGGAGCTCCGTCGCATATCCAATTACCGTTTTCATCGGGAGCATAGCTTCCTGCCAATACTCCGTAGCTTTCGGAAATCGATTTGGAGAAATCAGATACGATAGGATATTTCACACCTTGAATGCCACCTTCATTTTTGGGCATTTGCAACCATGAGAAGTGCGAATATTCAGAGTCTACCGAGCAACCGACCAAAGCTACATTACGTTTTTCAAATTCAGCAAGTTTCTCTTGAAAGGCATGCAATTCTGTAGGACATACGAAAGTAAAGTCCATCGGATAAAAGAAAAATACTACATATTTTTTTCCTTTATACCGGTCCAATGAGAAATTCTGAACGATTTCATGCCCATTGATTACAGCCGTGGCATTAAATTTCGGCGCTTGTTTTCCAATTAATGATCTCATAATGATCTATTTTTAGATGTTATTTAATGATTTGTATTGAAAAACAAAGCATCGTCAATCTTTGTTCATCGGTCAAAGATTAACGATGCATAATATTTTCGTAATAGCTGTTATTTCTTGAACCGCACTTCGTACAAATCACTTCTCCGATCTTTCAAATTGCGTACACTGCCGTATGTATGCAATTCATTCAGTAAGTCGAGATCTACATCCGATACAAGAATCATTTCGGTGTTGGGAGTTGCTTCGGCCCTTTTGCCATCTGTCGGGAAAGCAAAGTCGCAAGGAGTGAAGACTCCTGATTGTGCATATTGGATATCCATGTTGTGGACCCTCGGCAGATTGCCCACACTACCGGCAATAACCACGAAGCATTCGTTTTCTATGGCACGGGCCTGTGCACAAACCCGGACGCGTGAATAGGCATTCTGTGTATCGGTAAGGAAAGGGACGAATAATATTTGCATTCCTTGATCTGCCATCAAGCGGGATAACTCCGGAAATTCAACATCATAACAGATTAATACGCCTATTTTAGCGCAATCCGTATCGAATGTCTGCAATATTTTGCCACCACTCAATCCCCAACTTTTCATTTCATCGGGAGTTACATGCAACTTTTCATACATCTCGTAGCTACCATCGCGGCGGCAGAGATATCCTACATTATAGAGTAAGCCGTCTTCTTTGATTATCGGCATACTACCGGTGATGATGTTAATGTTGTAACTGATTGCCAGTTTGATAAACCGTTCTCGTATTTCCTGAGTATATTCAGCCAATCCACGGATGGCTTGTGATTCTCCTTTGTCATTAAATCTTGCCATTAACGGTGCATTAAAATACTCCGGAAACAATACAAAGTCACTTTTGTAGTCGGATACGGAATCTACAAAAAATTCCACTTGCTCGAATAGGTCGTCCAAACTGTTGTAACTACGCATCTGCCATTGTACAAGCCCGACGCGAACGGTTGTTTTAGGTGATATATACTCTTGTGTAGGAGCTTGATAATAGATATTATCCCATTGTAGAAGGCAGGCAAAGTGTTTGGATTCCTCATCGTTTGGCAGGTAATTTTTCATGACTTTTCGTACGTGGAAGTCATTGGATAACTGAAATGTAAGTACAGGATCGTATATTTCTTTTTGCCGCACCTTATCAATGTATTCTTTCGGCCGTATTTTGTCGGCATATTTGTGATAGTTCGGAATACGTCCGCCGAACATGATGGCCTTCAGATTCAGTGTTTCGCATAGTTCCTTGCGGTATTCGTACATACGGCGTGCCAGTCGCAGTCCCCGGTAATCGGGGTGGATAAACACTTCAATGCCATAAAGGATATTACCGTCGGGATTGTGCGTGTCGAAAGTTTCCTTTCCGGTCACTTGTGCATAGGTATGGTCGTTTTTCACTTTATCATAGTCAAGGATGATCGAAAGTGCACAGCCCACTATTTTTTCGTCAACCACTGTCACAATCTGGCCTTCCGGGAAAATTTTGATAAGTTTTTCAATTTGTTTATGTGTCCAGAATACATCACTTCCGTCAGAATATACACGTTTGAATGACTGGGAGAGTTGGGTATAATCTTCTATTTGCAGATTTCGAATTTGTACTTTATTAATTTTAAGAGACTCCATAATAATAAGATTATTTAAAAAAGATGTTGCAAAGGTAAAGTTTATCTATATAAGTTGTTTTAAAAGGATAGGGCTTTTAATTTTTTATGTTGTGTTTGCATATTGTTTATAAACGAAGCAGTCGCCTATCACTGTCAAAAAATACTTTGAACAGAGATAAGCGACCGTTTCATTTATATATTCCTATTTTAGCCGGCCTATGACGGCGTAAAGGATCTTTATTTCCTTTTTTTCCAGAGTTTACTCATGTCTTCCAGTGTTTTACCTTTCGTTTCCGGTACCCAACGCCATACAAAGATGGCAGCAATTACACAGATAACTCCGTAAAGGCTGTATGCGAACATCGGACTGAAATCGTAGAGCGCAGGGAAAGTAGAAGATATAATGTAATTGAATATCCACTGGAATGCTACGGCAATGGCAACCGCTTTGCCGCGAATCGTATTAGGGAATATTTCTGCAATAAGTACCCAGCAGATTGGTCCCCATGACATCATAAAGAATGCAGCATAAACAATTACCGACAATACGGGGAAGATGCCTTTAATGGCCATGCTGTCGCACAAAGCTACTGCAAAGGCACCGAAAGCCATACCGATAGAACCGACGATTAATAACGGTTTACGTCCGAATTTGTCAACTGTAAAGATGGCAACCAATGTAAAGACGATATTTACTATACCCATGATCACTGTCTGCATCATACCACCACCCTCAGCACCGGCATTTTCAAAGATACGCGGAGCATAATAAAGTACGGCATTGATACCAATAGCCTGCTGGAACACAGAGAGTAAGATACCGATTACAATAACCGCCACACCGTAAGTAAACAGTTTCTCTGTTTTTTCCTGGGAAGTAGCTTTGATTTCTGCCAGAATCTCTTTTGCTTTTGCTGCACCGTTTACTTTCTCTAATATAGAGTAGGCTTTTTGATCCTGATCGATCATCACCAGATAGCGGGGAGTCTTAGGAACAAAGAACAGCAGTAAACCGAACATGGCAGCCGGGAAAGCTTCGGAACCGAACATATAGCGCCAACCTTCATATACCGACCACATATCTGATGCGCCATTGACGGAGAGAACACCCGTGACGGCATCTTTGTCGATAATCGGATTCTGATGACCGCCCAAAATCATGTAGTTCACAAAATATACCACCAACATACCGAAGATAATGGCAAACTGGTTGCACGAAACCAACGTTCCGCGAATGTTGGAGGGTGCAATCTCTGCAATATACATCGGACAAACAGCCGAAGCAAGCCCTACTCCGATACCCCCGAGCACACGATACAGATTGAATGCAATGAGCAGATTCATATCGGCTTTTCCATATTCGAAAAACAGGAATTCCGGATAATAAGAACCTAATGCGGAAAGAAAGAAAAGTACGGCAGCCAGTCGCAATGAATTGCGACGTCCCAAACGGGAAGCAAAGATGCCGGAAAGCGCGCCACCAAGAACGCAGCCTATCAGAGCACTTGAAGAAGTGATGCCGTGCATAACCTTGTCATACTGGAAATCGGTTGCCGTGAGGAAGAAGGCTTCGAGCCCTTTCTCTGCACCGGAGATTACTGCGGTGTCGTAACCGAACAGCAATCCACCCAGAATGGCTACTGATGTTATGGAATATAGGTAGAGTTTACTACCGTTGTCTGTATTTGTCATGATAATAAGATTATAATTTTAGTAGTCAAGTAGTAAGTAGTCAAGTAGTAAGTAGATAAGTAGTAAGTAGTCAAGTAGTTAAGTAGTAAGTAGATAAATGATCAAAGTAATCAAAAGAATAAAACGAAAATTTTACAGTTACAAATCTATCCTACTTAACTACTTACTACTTGACTACTTAACTACTAAAATCACTTAACTACTAAAATCACTTACTACTAAAATCACTAACAATACATATTTACGATTGCTTCATACAATTCTTGTTTGCCACTGGTCTGTTTCGGTTCGCCGTTTGCTTTTGCATAAGCAACCAAGTCTTCTAAAGACAATTTGCCTTCTTCGAAATCCTTACCTTTACCGCCATCGAATGAAGCGTAGCGGTCGGCCAGCATCTTTTTGTATGGAGATTCGTTCAGCAGATTGGCTGCACTTTCAAGAGCACGGGCCATTGCATCCATACCAGCGATGTGGGCAATGAAGATGTCTTCCAGATCGGTAGAGTTGCGGCGGGTTTTGGCATCGAAGTTTGTACCGCCGTTACCCAATCCGTCGTTGCGGATAATCTGCATCATAGCCTGTGTTAGTTCATAATTGTCGATGGGGAACTGGTCTGTATCCCAGCCATTCTGATAGTCACCACGATTGGCGTCGATAGAGCCCAGCATGCCGTTGTCTACAGCTACAGCTAATTCATGTTCGAAAGTATGGCCTGCCAATGTGGCGTGGTTTACTTCGATGTTCACTTTGAAATCTTTGTCCAGTCCGTGAGCTTTCAGGAAGCCGATAACGGTTTCTGTATCTGCATCATACTGGTGTTTGGTCGGTTCCATCGGTTTCGGTTCGATAAGGAATGTACCTTTGAAGCCACGGGCACGAGCATAATCGCGGGCGATAGTCAGCATTTGTGCCAAGTGTTCTTTTTCGCGTTTCTGATCTGTATTCAGCAATGACATATATCCTTCGCGTCCTCCCCAGAACACGTAGTTAGAACCACCTAATTCGATGGTTGCGTCGATTGCATTTTTTATTTGAACAGCAGCGCGTGCCACTACATCGAAATCAGGATTGGTTGCAGCACCGTTCATATAACGTGCATGACCGAATACGTTGGCTGTACCCCACAACAGTTTGATTCCTGTTTCTGCCTGTTTTTGTTTAGCGTAAGCAACGATTTCTTTCAGATTGGCTTCGTATTCTTCAATCGTATCGGCTTCTGTCACCAAGTCTACATCGTGGAAGCAGTAATATTCGATACCCATTTTCTGCATGAATTCGAAACCGGCATCCATTTTGTTTTTTGCAGCCTGCACGGGGTTGTTGTCGCCATTCCAAGGGAATTGTTTAGTACCGCCTCCAAACTGGTCGCCGCCTTCTGCACAGAGAGTGTGCCACCATGCCATAGCGAACTTCAGCCAGTCTTTCATCTTTTTACCATTGATCACCTTCTCAGCATCGTAGTAACGGAATGCCATCGGGTTCTTACTATCTTTACCTTCAAATTTAATCTTTCCTATTCCGGGAAAATACTCTTTTGTTGCCATAATTTAAATAATTGATTTATGTGGTGAGCTTGCTCTGACAAGTAACTCACACACGGGGTTTATACTTTGTTTCTTTAGATTATTTGTTCATTGATTGTTCAAGGCAGAATTTCCAACGTTCATAGGCGTCGGCATATTCCTGTTGTCTGGCGGTATCCGGTTCGATGACTTCCAGTTTCTCCAAAGTGGCAAATGCTTCATTGTTGTCTTTGTAGATACCTGCTCCGATACCTGCTCCTTTGGCAGCACCGACAGAACCGTCTGTGTCGTACAACTCGATAGTAGCTCCTGTCACTCCTGCCAGTGTGGTGCGGAAGATAGGGCTTAAAAACATGTTTGCTTGTCCGGCATGAATCTTTTGTACGGGGATTCCCATTTTTTCCATGATGTCGATGCCGTATTTAAAGGAGAATACGATTCCTTCTTGTGCCGCACGAATGATATGGTGTTTGCCGTGGGTATTAAAATCCAATCCGCGGATGCTACAACCGATTTCTTTATTGCACAACATACGTTCCGCGCCGTTACCAAAGGGCAGAATGCTAAGTCCGGCACTTCCGACGGGCGCTGTTGCTGCGAGCACGTTCATGTCATTGTAAGAGATACCTTCGGGGGCGACATTGCGTTTTACCCATGAATTCAGAATGCCGGTTCCGTTGATGCAGAGCAGTACTCCCAGGCGGGTTTGTTCGGTGCTATGGTTGACATGAGCAAAGGTATTGACGCGTGATTGCGGGTCATAGTTCACTTCACCGTTTACACCATATACTACTCCCGAAGTTCCGGCGGTCGATGCGATTTCTCCCGGATTGAACACATTCAGTGAGAGTGCATTGTTGGGTTGGTCACCTGCGCGGTAAGTGATAGGTGTACCTTCCTTCAATCCTAATTCTTTTGCCGCAGCGGCATTTACGCGTCCTTGCTCTGCGAAAGTCGGTTTGATGTCGGCAATCAGTGATTCATCGAAACCATAATATTTCATTAGAAAATCAGCAATCCGGTTGTTTTTGAAATCCCAGAATATGCCTTCCGAAAGCCCTTCTACGGTCGTGCAGATGTCTCCGCTCAGTTTCATGGCGATGTAATCGCCCGGAAGCATAATCTTGTATATCTGTTCGTAGATGGCCGGTTCGTTTTCTTTGATCCATGCTAATTTGGAGGCAGTGAAATTGCCCGGAGAGTTCAACAGGTGCGAAAGACATTGCTCCTCTCCTATGGTTTCGAATGCTTTTTGTCCGTAGGGAACGGCACGTGAGTCACACCAGATAATAGCCGGACGAAGCACTTTTTGATTCTTGTTTACGCATACCAATCCGTGCATCTGATAAGAGATACCGATTGCTTTGATCTCGGCAGCATCCACTCCCGATTCCGTCATAATAGCTTGGGTGGATAACTTGAGGTTCTCCCACCAATTTTCCGGTTCTTGTTCGGCCCAGCCCGGATGAACAGCAATAATATTTGCTTCGGTTTTCGGGAAGAATGCCGACGATACGCATTTGCCCGTTTCTGCATTTACCAGACTCGCTTTTACAGACGAGCTACCTATGTCATAACCTAATAGATACATGATGTTGATTTATGAATTATAATTTATGAACATGAAAAGAGGTATATGATTTATACAATCCTTTTCATCTTCTTGTTTTATTATATATTTTCTTATCGAATTTGTAATAGCGTGCTGCCCGGTGAGCTACTCCCTGTTGTTTTTCTTCCAAGGGGACGACGTATTCCATCATTGCTATTTTTTTGTGGAAGTTGCGTACGTCTACCGGTTTGTCGTATACCAGTTCAAATAATATACGCAGTTGGGATGCTGTAAATTTGCGTGGCAACAGGTCGAAGAGCATGGAGGGATTAAATTCCACAAACTGCCGGATGTAAGTCAGGGCCTCTTTGATAATCAGGTTATGATCGAAAGCAAGAACCTTTATATCTTTTAAAGCAACCCAACATGCTTGATGTTCGTCAAGGCTTTTATCCAGTGCCCGGTCTATTTTCACCATCGACAGGTAAGCGATGGTAACAATACGCTCCACTCTCGACTGCATGGCTCTTTCCAGCCAATGTACATCTTTCGGGTTACTGGTTCTGTTTTTGGAGCCGAAAGCTTTGAATTGCATCAGATTTACGTTCTTAAGCCCTGTCAACTCGCACAACACACGTTGGGCGGCTTCATCCAGATCTTCATCCATGTAGATCAGACTTCCGGGAAGTTTCATGTCATGATATACTTCGCCGTCTTCCTCTCCTATTCGTTTTACTAACAGTACTTTTAGCTGTTCTCCGTCAAAACCGATCACTACACAGTCTACTGATATGTGATTGTTTGCTAATGGGGGTTGCTTCTGTATGTTCTGCATAATACTTTAATTTTGAACGGTGCAAATATAGAAGCGTTTTTTGTATCTGCAAATAAAAAATAATATGTTCTAAAGCATTGTTTTTCATAGATATACATATCTTCTATTTTACAGTAACTACAATTCGTCTTATCGTATGGTTTACAATATGTATTTCACGCTTTTGTAAGGGGTACTAATTGTATAAAGTACGAAAACTACGGGAGGCTTTATTATCAATTGGTTTCGTCGATTTATTTCTGTATTTGGAGGGAAGTACTTATTGT
The DNA here is from genome assembly GCF_000432295.1 of Bacteroides sp. CAG:189. Classification (NCBI taxonomy): domain Bacteria; kingdom Pseudomonadati; phylum Bacteroidota; class Bacteroidia; order Bacteroidales; family Bacteroidaceae; genus Bacteroides; species Bacteroides sp. CAG:189. The sequence continues at coordinate 13,114 of NZ_HF991055.1, read as the reverse complement.
ACTTTATATGATATATCATTTTGTATTTATAGCGGTACTGGAGAAGCGTTGTGTGAAGATTGTTAAAAAAACAAAAGAACCAAAATGGCTGTTGTTTCTTATTGTTTTAAAGTGAAGACGGGTAAACAGAGACTTTTCCGAAACCGATATGATTTCGGAAAAAATCAGAATTGAAATGATAATTTCTTTATGGTCTGGGATTATCTATTTTATCAAATAGTTCATGCAGACACATTGAATGGATGACGGCTTTCTCTGTCATTTGACGACATTCCATTTTTGATATCTTCATGCGGAGATTTCGAATGGTCTCATCTTGCCTTTCGATATGCATCCACATGGCAGCGATGATAAATAATAATACAATGTATAATAAGATAGCTATTATGCCTATTGTACGAAGTTCATCGGAAGAATAAAAATGGTGTCTCATATATTCATTATATTTAAATGATTATGATCGGGGACACAAAAAAGCGCACCCAATCCAATATAGACTACTTGAGGTGCTGCAAACAACCTGGATACCCTAATACTGAACGAGTGCGCATATCGTAGTTCGAGGACATACGAATGGCCATTCAGTTTAGTGGTATCCATTTAAAAATTGCAGCTTTCAAGTAGACACTAAACTGAATAATTAATGATACTCTCCGAGTATCGATACAAAGATAGTCAAAATAAAATATATTGTAAAAAAGAGATGTAGATATTGTTGCATTTTGTCTGTTTTATAAAATTGCGGAATGACATGATGATACAATATTTCTTATGTATTTAAGATATTCGCAGCGATTGCGGCCTATATATTGTCTTGAAATACAATAGAGTTAATACAAATTAGATTTGTTATATATCATATATGCGTATATCTTTGCAGAATAAAATCACGAGTTTACAAAAAACAGTTTGAGTAAACTCTATTGTAATAAAAATATGCAGAATATAATAGATGGTATTCGCAGATATTATCCTGTGTCCGATAATTCTTTAAATATACTATTCAGTAAAATGAAAAAGTTAGAACTCCCCAAGAAACATCTTCTTATAAAAGAGGGAGTTATTGACAGGCATGTGTATTTTATTGAAAAAGGATTTACACGATCCTACTGTCTCCATGATGGAAAAGAAATGACGATTTGGTTTTCTCGTGAGGGAGACATAACTTTTGCCATGAAAGATTTATATCATAATGAACCGGGGTATGAATATGTGGAGTTATTAGAGAACTGTACTTTGTATGCAATAGCTATAAATGACTTGAATAATCTGTATGAAACAAACATAGAAATCGCAAATTGGGGTAGAGTCATTCATCAAGAATGTTTGTTGTATATGGATCAACACCATAACGATCAATTATTTCTTTCGGCCAAAGAGCGTTATGCCCAACTATTAAAAGAGTTGCCGGATGTTATCCATCGGGCAAATCAGAACTATATATCTTCTTATTTAGGAATTACTCCACAACATTTAAGTCGGTTACGGGCAGTAAAGTAGTTTTTTTAATCTATGTGAATATTTTAGTCGGGCGAAACGTGTACCTTTGTATCTACATTTATTAATTAGCTATATTGTATGATTAATGCACTGACTTCTTTGCGCTTTATATTTGCCTTAATGGTATTTGGAGCCCATTGTTACATCATAGAAGATCTTTTTAATACTCATTTTTTTAAAGAAGGCTTTGTTGGAGTAAGTTTCTTTTTTGTATTGAGTGGCTTTATTATTTCTTATAATTACCAAAATCGTTTGGCAGAACATATCACGACAAAACGTTCTTTTTGGGTAGCACGTATAGCACGTATTTATCCGTTACATTGGTTCACTTTATTTCTTAGCATTGCATTGGGCGGATATGTTATATATGATGGTGGCTGGGATTGGTGTAAACATTTCTTAGCATCCCTTACGCTCACTCAAGCTTATATTCCCCATGCCGATTATTTCTTTTCATTCAATAGTCCGTCATGGAGCTTATGTTGTGAGCAATTGTTTTATTTTTGTTTCCCTTTTTTAGCTGTCTGTTTTAAAAAGAATCAAAAGCTATTGATGCTTTTCATACTGCTTCTTGTATTGACTGTTTGTGGGATGTATTTCACGTCGGAGGAAAATATCAAAGGATATTGGTATGTGAATCCGATAGCGAGGATTCCAGATTTTATAGTGGGCATGCTTCTGTTCAGGTTTTACACGTATCTTATAGATAAAAAGATGACTTATAGGACCGGGACCTTACTCGAAATATCGTCCATAGTGATATTTTTATTTTTTTATTTATATGCTGCTGACGTTCCTAAAGTGTATCGATATACCTGTTACTATTGGTTTCCTGTGGCATTGCTTTTATTGAGCTTCTCTTTGCAAAAAGGTTTTGTTTCACGGCTGTTGTCTAATCGTTTCTTGATTATTGGTGGAGAAATTAGTTACAGCTTCTATCTGATTCACCTTTTTGTATTGTTGTCTTATGCAGAATGGCAAAAAGGAAGTGCTTCCCATATAGATTGGTACATTTCTATTCCGATTCTCTTCAGTGTCACTATTCTCCTTAGTCTGCTTTCTTACTATTATTTTGAGAAACCGATGAATAAACTCGTTAAAACATTGTTAAACAAATAACTCATGAAACTTAATTGATTTAACCGAGTGGGGATGAAATTGCATGTGGTAATCGTAATACATGGGTAGCGCAGAGAAGCTAATTTATATATCACATTGTCAGAATGGTATTTCTACTTCGGTAAAATCATTTTTTTAAGGTTGATGGATACAAAAGACCGAAAATCTTCTCTATTTTCATATAGAAAATTTCAGAGAGTCATTTCTGTAGCCGATTAGCTGTTGTCCAGTTTGTTATTTTGTGTGTTTTATGTGCAATTTGTCTTGAAAATCTGTATATATCAAGCCTTATTCTATTATGAAATGATTTTATTTTTTCATCAGTTAGTCTAAAAGGACTACTTTTAAAAGGAAATAAATTTTTCTCGTAGAGTTTTGAGTCGTTGCTCGTAGAGGAACCGGAATTATCTCCTAAGAAAAAGTGAGTTAACATCTTGGAATAAAATGCATATCTATCCTTTTTATATGGAGATATGCAGAAAAAAGCGTATTTTATTTATTTGTTTATACACTTTTTTCTCTATTTGCTGCCTTTTGATTAAAGTATGTGTTATTAGAAATCGTGATATGAAAGCATTATGTCGGTTTATTCGTATTTCTTGTAGCTTTTGTGCAGATCAGATTTGGTAAAGTAGAAAGTTCTTCCCTACTCTACGTTGTCCGGTTAGTATTTTGGCTATGGATTTTCGTATAAAAGGTTTTGTTTTTATCGGTATATCCTTTTCTTTTTATTAAGATTTTTGGGGGAAACTCATAATCTAAAAAAATTAATTATACTTCAAACTTTTCCGTATTTCACGGAAAGTTTTAATTATACTTTAATCATTAGAATACATTAAGCATGTTATTTTTTTGTGCTTTAAACCCAAAAATAGATGATAAAAGAGAGAGGTGGTAATTAACATTGTTAATCGCTTTTTTTATATACTGTTTCCTTCTTTGCAAAACATTAATCTTTTGCAGTTAAGAAATGCATTTCTTAGCTGCAAAGAATACGATTTAACATAGTATTAATATTAATTTCTTGTACGTAGGTATTAGACTATCTTTTTTTGTAAAACAAAACATTTATATTGTTGATATACAATGATTTGTGTGTTTGTAAATCGGTTATTCCAGACAAATGGACTTCATTCGAATAGAAACTGCGTTTTGCCTGAACTTGTCAATTTAGCAACTTCAATAGTTGTATTTTTCATTGCGCACAGTTTTCATACCCATCAGTGTATTCAAAAGTATGTAGATATGATTGAGTGACAAAAACAATCATTATCTTTACAGATATTTTTATGTAAATAGAAAACATGGATTTAATAAATTGAATATGAAAGATTATGCCATCTAAGAAAAAAACTCTTAACTACTTCGAACGTCAGCAGAAGAAATTGCATCCGAAGAAATATCGTTTTTATTTCTTCGATTACATGTATTATTGCGGTGAGAAATGGGGTGAAAAAAGTTTTAGAATAAGTGGAATGATTGTGTTCTTTTCATATTGGAGTTTTTGCTTTGTCCTGCCATTGAGCCTTTATCTTTCTTCAATTTCTGTATTGTCACATACGGATGGACGGCACATTGTCGGAGTAATGGCATTTGGAATTATTCCGCCTGTTCTTTTCTGTATACTGCGCTATCGGAGTGGACGTTGCTCCGCCCTTATGCGACACTATCGTCAGAGCATATGGCACAAAGGAATTCCGGTATGGTTGATCTGTTCAGCGTGGTTTCCACTTCTTATAGTGGAATTTTGGGTAATAAAAGAGATGGGATGGATTTAGACATTCCTCCGCCTGTGCTAACTTTGTATCTCGTCCTCCAATATCGAGAAGTTTTTTCATGGTCGGTCGGAAGTGATCTCCCCATTCTTCAAGCTGTTCGATAATCGGGAGTAAACTTTTGCCGGTTTCGGTTATGGAATATTCGGAATGAGGGGGAAGTTCCGAGAATATCTTTTTCTTCACTATGCCGTGCATTTCCAATTCTTTGAGTTGTTGATTGATAACTCTCGGGCTGGCTTCTTCAAACAATCGGTGAAGTTCGCTGGGGCGTTTTGCACCTAAGCTTAACTCTTGGATAATGCAACTTTTCCATTTTCCACCCATTACCTCCATCGTAATTTTTATTCCACAGTCTATATCAAAGGGTATTTTCTTTTTGTACATAAGCATTTGTTTTGGAGACAAAAATAACATTAATTGCGGTATTGACAAAAAATAATCTCTGCTGTTGACGCTTCTCTCCGGTATATGGGTGAATTTATCAGTATATGAATAATTTAGCCGTACTTGTATCTTTGTCGGGATCACCCTATTTTTGCACTAAAAATCGGAAGAAATGAGAAATGTTTTGTTATCGACGGTGTTGTTTATGGGAATAATCTCTGTACATGCACAGAATAAAGTATCAATTAATAATCAGAATATGGAAAAGAAAACATCTGCAGTCCGCTTGATTTATCCTCAGTGGCAAGGTGGCATTGTTGCTCATTGGATGCCGGACATCCCTGCTGAAGATGCTTCGAGAGGATATTATCTGGGAGCACAATTGTTGAATATGTTAGCTCCGGAAAGTTCCCAGGAGGTAATTGAAGTTCCGGTATCATTGGATATCAATGACAGGGAGACGGAAAAAGGGATCAGTTCGCGGCGGGTCATCTTGAAACAAACGAAGGCGGCCCTCGAAAAGCTGCGTGAAAAAGCACCGGACAGGATAGTAACGCTGGGAGGTGACTGTTCTGTGAGTGTAGTTCCGTTCACTTATCTGGCCGAAAAATATCCTGGTGAGGTGGCTGTTGTCTGGATCGATGCACATCCTGATGTGAATCTGCCTTATGATGAGTATGAGGGGTATCATGCGATGGCGCTTACTGCTTGTCTGGGAATGGGCGATGAAGAGATAATGGGATTGTTGCCCGGTAAATTCGATGCTTCGAAAGTGCTGATTGTCGGGCTGCGTTCGTGGGATACGGGCATGAAGGAGCGACAGGAAAAGTTAGGTATTAAGGGATTGTCTCCCGAAAAAGTAGCCGGCGACAGTTCGGCCATTCTGGAATGGCTGAAAGAGACCGGAGCTTCGAAAGTGGTTATCCATTTTGATCTGGATGTATTGGATCCTGCTGAAATCATTGCCGGCGTAGGCGTCGAACCCGATGGCATGAGGATAGACGAAGTGGTTCGTGTAATAAATGATATTGCTTCCAAGTACGATTTAGTTGGTCTTACAGTGGCGGAACCGATGCCGCGTATTGCCATTAAAATCAAAAATATGCTTCACCAACTACCTCTGTTAAAGTAGTATGTGATTTTAAATGTAATCGGGTTGTGATGATTTTTACCGTATGCATGAAGATATGTTTTCAAGCAATCTTCATGCATACGAAAAAGTTAGAGGGACGTTACTTGTTCTCTAAGAAAAAAGATTTTTGTATCAGGATGATAACTCCGTTTTTTATCTTTTGTCTTTGCGGTAATTTATTGTCTGAAACGGAAATAATCTCTTGCTCAAAGATACGTTTTAACTGATTGGCTGACAGAGAAAAATAGTCTCGAAGGAATGAAGACAATCTCAAGTTGAATTCGAAATCGCACTTAATTTGTATTTTTAGTGTTTCTTCCATCGTGTTGGCAATATCCTTTTCGGAGATATTGCTGATCACTTCATACCCGACACTACTGTAATCTAATTTTATATTGTTTTTTCTTTCAAGTTCCGTAGAAAAAGCGTATCTCCAGGCTGTATTCCTGTCATTCATTGAAAAACCGTGGAATAGCGCTTTGTCGATCAAGTCCGGTTTACTTCGCGACAATATAGTAAGGTTACAGGTGTTATCACACTTTGTACATCTATATATTAGCCATACATCGATATTTCTTTTTTGAGCATTCATTCTAAACTTGTCGCTACAATAAAAACGTTCATTGTTGCAATGACTGCATCTCTTTATTAATAAAGGACTGTTTTTTACCTTTATTTCCCATGTGAACATTGTATTCATACCAAAGCTGATTTTTTCTTTGCGGATTCTTGATTTTTTCGCAAAGTTGTGTATTAGCTGGTTGTACAATTCACAAGATGTCACAAGATGCTATCAACTTTTTCCTATTTTTACTTTAGCTTGTCAAGTTTATCATAAGAAATCGTCCCGCCGTTTTCTCTTATTATAAGAGGTATTGGCGGGGCGAAAAAAGGTATTTTTCGACTACATAACTTACTGCAAGTAATGCTTTGCGATAGAACATTGACTCATTTAAAATAAAATCGTTCAAATCTGCATTGCCACAGTCGAACGATTTTATAATTTCTTTTATTTTCAAACGACGTACATTAGGTCTTTTGAAAAGCTTCTTCCGTTAGAATCATATTGAATTATTATTCTTTAAATACGTTCATAACGGCTTTGTACCGTTTCAATCGTTTTTCCCTTTGTTCCGGAGTCTCTTTACGGACTTGCTTCATTCGTTCTTCAAATTTCCGGGCATCTTCTCCGAAAAGTATCGGTTTTTTAGTAGTTCAGTGTGAATATAGTTTATCCATCAAGTTCATCCATCATTTGAGTTATTTTTTCTTTTAGTTTATCCAAAAACTGTGTCCTGTTCTTCTTTCTGTTTCTGATTTCCAGAAATATCCGGTAGTAATCGCCTATTTCGATGTTGAAAAGCGTTTCGCAACAAAAAGCGATATCTTTCAGGCTAATGTCGCCTTTATTGAAACATTTACCGGCATATAGTGCATAGATGAATTCAACCAGCGCAACCTTGCTATCGGTCCATTGTAGTAAATTATTCTCGACAATTGAAATAAGTTTGAGATGCAGTTCATCTGATAACAATTCTATTTCGCCTGCCAGATAATGCATTAATTGGTTGTTTGCGAGAATCTCGGCAACACTCGAATCATGCAGGGTAGAAAAGGACAGATCCCTGTCTGCCGATAGGCAATGAACATCCGAAAGAATATCATAATACTCTCTTGTGAAAAACAAGTGATCCGATTCTGTCTTTCCGGATTGATAATAGTTGTAAAAAACTTCGTCAGGATGGCCTTTCTTCAAATGATCGTATTCGTTTTTTAAATATTTGCATTGGGCTGACGGTGATTTTCCGGTACGGTTGTTTTCTATCCGGTACAAACGTACATAATAAATCAGCAGACTGGAAATTTCCGGTTTCCAGACTTTGAAGAAATGAATCTCTTCTTGTAGGTTTTCAAATCGATATTTGGTAATAGCTGCATGCAGTGACGAGAGAGCGGCTTGTATGCAGCTGACTATCTGCTTTATCTTGTCAAGACGGTCAGTGCGTTGTTGCTCAATCCTGTCAATTTCTGCTTCTATCTTTTGCTTAATGTTCTTTACGAAATTTTTCATCTGTATCCGATGCTTTCATAACTTTCAGAGAGACAGTATAGATATTCTGCCTTGAAAAAGCTGAAAAACAAGTTACAATTGTCTCTGAAAAAGACATTGCTGTGAATAATAAAGTGGTATAATGAAAAACCTGCCTGAGTAGGCCTACTCAGACGAAAGAAATTAGCCTGCGGTTTATAAGGCTAATATTAAGCGATAACAAATTTAAGAATAGTACCCAAAATTATTGCTTTTAGAATTCGTTGGCGAAGATAGGATATCCAGTCCGCCCTTCCAAATAATTTGCTGCTTTTTCTTTTAAGGAGATTCTTTTTATTCTGTTTGGCCGCAAGGGCCTGTCCCTTATTAGTAAATTATCAAAAATAGCCCCTAATTTAAAGTTTTGTGTTACAATACAGGCGTCTTTTTATTTCTTCTGAAAATAGCATAAATACAGTTCGTATTTAGAGTCTGTTTAAATTTCGCTCAAAATAAGCTGATAAAAACTTTTAAGAGGAAAATTTAGACGGACTCTAAGAATCAAGCGGGATTTTTATGCTAATTTTGTTTTCTGAAATTATAATAAAGAAGAATATGAAGCATTATCCGGTTATTCTTTCCATTGCAGGTTCCGATTGTTCGGGTGGAGCCGGCATACAGGCAGATATTAAAACCATATCTGCTTTGGGGGGGTATGCGGCATCTGTGATAACGGCGGTGACCGTACAAAATACGATGGGTGTACATGCCGTGCATGCTGTTCCCATCGAAATTATTCGCGGACAAATCGAAGCCGTAATGGAAGATTTGCATCCGGAAGTCGTTAAAATAGGTATGGTCGGTGATGCCGAAACAGTTAGAGCTATCGCCGGCTGTTTGCAAAAGTATCACCCGAAATACATTGTATACGATCCGGTAATGGTATCTACCAGTGGCCGAAAATTAATGAATGACGATGCCATCGAAATTGTAAAAAGGGAGCTTTTTCCGTTAGTCAGCCTTATCACACCCAATCTGGACGAAGTGGAGGTGCTGACCGGCAAGACGATAACTGCCCCGGAGGAAATGCAACGGACAGCACAGGAGCTTTCCACTCTTTACCAAACTGCCGTATTGATAAAAGGAGGGCATTTGCAGGGAGAAGAAATGCAGGATATTTTATGCGTGGATGGCAATATTTTTATTTATAAAGGACGCAAAATAAAGAGCCATAACCTACATGGTACGGGGTGTACCCTCTCCTCTTCTATCGCCACTTATCTGGCTCTGGGATATATAATGGATAAAGCGGTAGGTAAAGCGAAAACGTATATTGGTGGAGCTATCAGTGCTGGTAAAGAGGTAGTTGCCGGCCATGGAAATGGGGCATTATGCCACTTTTGGAATCCGGTGAAGGCACAGATTATTGATGATAAGGTAGATAGATAGTGGGAAAAAGAGATTGCCATTGCACAAAATTGCTGATTTTGTGCTACTGTATTATAAAAATATGTAACTTTGCCCCGCAAATTTAAATTTTAGAACGAAAATATGAAAGCATTTGTATTTCCCGGTCAAGGTGCTCAGTTTGTGGGCATGGGTAAAGACCTGTATGACAACTCTGCATTAGCAAAAGAATTGTTTGAAAAAGCAAACGATATTCTCGGATATCGCATTACAGATATTATGTTCAACGGTACTGATGAAGATCTTCGTCAGACAAAGGTAACTCAGCCTGCCGTGTTTTTACACTCGGTAATTTCCGCTCTTTGTATGGGTGACGATTTCAAGCCGGAAATGACCGCCGGTCATTCGCTCGGTGAATTCTCTGCATTGGTAGCTGCCGGTGCTCTTTCATTCGAAGATGGTTTGAAGTTGGTTTATGCACGTGCTATGGCTATGCAGAAGGCTTGTGAGGTGACTCCTTCTACAATGGCTGCCATCATTGCATTGCCCGATGAAAAGGTGGAAGAAATTTGTGCGTCTGTTTCTGCCGGAGGTGAAGTTTGTGTTCCTGCCAATTACAACTGTCCCGGACAGATTGTTATTTCCGGTTCAGTGCCCGGTATCGAAAAGGCTTGCGAATTGATGAAAGCTGCCGGTGCCAAGCGTGCTCTTCCGTTGAAGGTAGGTGGTGCATTCCATTCTCCGTTGATGGATCCTGCAAAGGTAGAACTGGAAGCTGCTATCAATGCCACGGAATTTCATACTCCCAAATGTCCGGTATATCAGAATGTGGATGCTTTGCCTCATACCGATCCTGCTGAAATCAAAAAGAACCTGGTGGCTCAGTTGACTGCTTCCGTACGTTGGACTCAAACAGTAAAGAACATGGTTGCCGATGGTGCTACGGATTTTACAGAATGCGGACCGGGTGCTGTACTTCAAGGATTGATTAAGAAAATAGATTCTACCGTTTCTGCTCATGGAATAGCATAAGCATTTTTCTTATTAAATAAATGGAAATAAGACAGGCCGTCTCAATTGGATAAATTGGGACGGTCTGTTCTTTTTTGCCATTGTTCTAAAACATTCTTTCCATATACCGTTCCGATTCTCACTTTTTTTCGTATCTTTGCTTTAGAGTGTGAGTTACGATACTGTTATCGCATAGTTTCTCCTTCTTTATAGATCAATTATTAAGAACAAGTTTCTTCCTTAGTTATCTCCTTCACTCTGAAATAAATAATTAGTAAAAATAAAAGTTTATATGGCAAAATCCGTAACAACAGACAAACGTGAAAATGAAAAAAAGAAGCTCGCCCGTCGTGCTGAAAAACAAAAAAGAAAAGAAGAAAAGAAATTAGCTCCGAAAGTGAACAGTTTGGATGACATGATTGCTTATGTCGATGAGAATGGTATGATTACCTCCACTCCACCGGAAGAAAGCGTAAAGAGAGAAGAAATCAAGCAGGAAGATATCATGATAGCGACTCCTAAGAAAGAGAAGGAAGCTCCGACTATAATGAGAGGCCGGATTGAGTTCTTCAATACTTCCAAAGGATTTGGTTTTATTAAAGACCTTTCGGGTACTGAAAAGTATTTTTTCCATATAAATAATGTAACGGGAGATATTTCCGAAAATGATATTGTAACGTTTGATCTGGAACGTGGCATGAAAGGTATGAATGCAGTAAACGTTCGCCTTGAAGAGACACCGGAAATTTAATTATAGGAAAATGGAATATCTTTGAATTATAATTATGTGTACAGAAAAAGGATTCTTTTCTACTCGTGTAGCGTAGTGCATTTTTTAATTCTTATTATATAAAACCTTAAATATCCTATTGAAGATTCTTAATATTAATAGTTTTTTCTCAGTATGAGCTTTATTTAAGCCACATATTGATTAATGGTATGAAAATGAGATCGTGTAAATTAAAACAACTTATTCTGTTTACTTTGTATGTTTGTTGTGAAATTTCATAATTAGGTAAATAATATAGCTAAAGATAGAGATGATATTGATATAGAATGTGAGATTTTTACTATATTTGCATAATATCATATCTTCATTCCATATTTACAATTATGAATTTTGACCAGTATATCATCAATTGCGATATATATATATGTTCATGTATTGACCAACTTAAGGCAGACCATCGCGGATTGCTTTCACAAAGTATTTTAGGACATCTTAGAAACTTTGTAGAGCATGTCTCCGCCAAGATTTATTTGGCAGCCGGAGGAGTACCGGCTGCAACAGAATACGAGACATTGCGTAAAGCTAATAGTTATGTAATGAAGTGTGGTAATCTTAATTTTATAGCCAAATTTCATGACTTGTTACAAATATCGGCCTCTCATTATACTTTCGACCCAGAGAGTTCCGAACGGTTGATGTTAAAATATTATGAGTATTTGTTAAGGATTAAGCAATATATGAAAGGCCGGTTTGGTATGGAGTTGTTGCATAATCTCTATTTATTTCCCCTTAATCTTGATCCTGCATTCAAAATATATCATGAAGCAATTGCATATCGGATCGAAAATCAAGACTTAAAGAATGCAGTAACACATACCGGTAAATTCTATATCTACAAAACCAAGCCTATATTTGTAAATGATTCCATATATTATGAAGTTTCATTCAGCCGGGCTAACGAACATGCCAGTAAATTTGAGCGTCTTATTGCTTTTACTAAATATGAAATCACGTCTACCTATGCAGTTGATCTTCGTCTTGTTTCCACAGGAATTAGTGTGTTTGGGGTTAAAATGCCTATTTCAATCATAATTGACTGGGAGGTAGCTATACGTGCATGCGAACTGAAAAATTTTGCTAAAATTCTTAATATTTCTCTTCCTCCTAATAAAAATAAAGAGTACACGAATCTTATGGCATTTATTAAACAATCGGGCACATCGCTTCCGAAACTTTTAACACTCCCATTTGATGAGTTTACACAATTTATAGAATATGTCAAAGACGGTGCGGCTGTTCACAATCTCTCAGCTATGTTGACTGAATGTCGTAGCCGAATTGAAAAGGCTGGTGGCAATGTTTTACTTTATCTGCTGTATCGGCTGAATAATAAAATTATCAAAAAGCAATATCACAGTGATGCATGTGATTTGTTGTCAGAATTATATTTAAACATCAAATGTGTGCCATTTGACCGTATGCCTTATAAATTTTCGTTAGTTAGACATAATCCGTCGATAGATGATATCTTGGCATCCATTCCTATTGAAGGACATAAACATGAATTGTTGGCACGCCACATCACAGTCAATACTGAGCATAATGGAATACTTTACACTTCACAAGAAGAATTGATTGCTTACGGGGATATGCAACCATTGGTTGATGCTTATAATGCCAATCTTTATTATAAACACAAACTTGAGAACAACAATCTCCAATTGGAATGTTGGAATGGTTATTATTACATCCAGAAATACGAAGATAATGTGATGAAGATACTCCAACGATTAAAAGAGTTGAGTAGTAAAGGGATATTTAGTTATACTCATACGGTCAATTCTTGGCTTTCCAAGCCAGGAGTCGCCGTAGATTCAGATGAAAAACGAAAAGCACTGAAAGAATTATTCTCCAATTCGAGAGTTGCTTTGGTTTATGGTGCAGCAGGTACAGGAAAATCTACTTTTATTAATTATATCTCACGCATTTTTGGTGATCCTTAATTCCGCAACACTTTGATTTAA